>NZ_JAGPXS010000019.1:0-130777 GCF_018070425.1 Micromonospora sp. C81 | reverse complement strand
CCCCCACCCCGCCACCCAGTCCGCGCACCGGCCCGCCGCCCGCCGACCCCAGTGGCGCAACGGGGGAGGACGGGGACGGCGAGCCGGACCGCCCCGGGGCACTGCCGGTCACCCGTCCACCTCGGGCGCTCACCCTGCCGGCGCTGGTCGCCGAGCTGCGTACCGCCATCACCGACCCGGCTGCCCCGGCGGCCCGGCGGCGCGCCGCGGCGGCCGAGCTGGCGCGGCTCGCCGCCGCCGGTGTCCCCGGCGCGCACCCCGACGACTGGTGGGGTTTGCGCGGCCTCTCCGACGACCGGCCGCTGGTCGACGAGGGCAAGCCGGTGCGGGTCACCCCGTCGGCGATGGAGAGCGCCCTGCGGTGCAGCCTGCGGTGGCTGCTGGAACGGCACGGTGGCAGCGGCCCGACCAGCACGGCGCAGGGGGTGGGCAACCTGGTCCACGCCGCCGCGATGCTCGCCGAGGACGCCAGCGCCGACCGGGGCGCGCTGCTCGACTACGTGGCCGCGCGGTTCGACGCGATCGAGCTGGCGGCCCGGTGGATGGCCGGGCCGGAGCGCGAACGCGCCGAGGCGATGGTCGACAAGCTGCTGCGCTGGCTGGCCACCAACCCGCGTCGGCTGCTCGCGATCGAGCACGAGTTCGCCGTCCGCCTGGACGACCCGAACCGGCCGGTCGACCTGACCGGTCGGGTGGACCGGCTGGAGGTCGACGAGGCCGGGCGGCTCGTGGTGATCGACCTGAAGACCGGCAAGTCGACAGCTGTCACCGGCGCCGAGCTTGCCGAGCATCCGCAGCTCGGCGCCTACCAGGCGGCGGTGGAGGCGGGGGCGTTCGCCGAGTTCGGCGACGAGTCGGGAGGTGCTGCGCTGGTGCAGCTCGGCACCTCCGCCAAGGACGCCCGGGAGCAGAATCAGCCGGCGCCCGGTGAGGGGCCGGCGGCCGGCTGGGCGACCGCGCTGGTCCGGCGGACCGCCGATACGATGGCAGCCGCCACGTTCGCCGCGGTGGCCAACTCGAAGTGCCGGGTCTGCCCGGTGCGGACCAGCTGCCCGGTCTCCGGGCAGGGGCGCCAGGTGGTCGAGCCGCCGACCGTCCGACGTCCGGAGACCCCATGACCCAGCCCACCCTGTTCGGCGCGGGCCCCGCGCCGACGCCCCGGCTGGCGGACTCCGGCCCCCGCTACACACCGGTCGAGCTGGCCAAGCTGCTGCGGTTGCCGGCGCCCACCCGGGAGCAGGCCGCGATCATCGCCGCCCCGGTGGAGCCGTTGCTGGTGGTCGCGGGCGCCGGGTCCGGCAAGACCGAGACGATGGCCGCGCGGGTGGTCTGGTTGGTGGCCAACTCGTACGTGCGCCCCGAGCAGATCCTCGGGCTGACCTTCACCCGGAAGGCGGCCGGCGAGCTGGCCCACCGGGTAAGGACCCGGCTCGACCAGCTGATCCGCCGCGTCGGCCGACAGGGTCGGGACCCGCTGGACGACCCGCTCGCCGGTGAACCCACCGTCTCCACGTACCACTCCTACGCGGGGCGGATCGTCACCGAGCACGGGCTGCGGGCCGGTTACGAGCCGTCCACCCGGCTGCTCACCGAGGCCTCCCGCTGGCAGTTGGTCGACCTGCTGGTGCGCAACTACGACGGTGACATGTCCGAGGTGGACCGGATGCCGAGCACCATCACCGACGCGGTGCTGGCGCTCGCCGGTGAGCTGGACGAGCACCTGGTCGCGCCGGACCAGCTGGCGGCCTGGACCGGCCGGTTCTTCGCCGAGGTGCAGTCCCGGCCGGGCCGGGTGTACGCCGACGTGCGCAAGGCGCTCACCCTCCAGCAGACCCGGCTGCGCCTGCTGCCGCTGGTGCGGGCGTACGCCCGGCGCAAGGAGGACTTCGAGGCGATGGACTTCGCCGACCAGCTCGCCCGGGCGGCCCGGGTGGCCCGGGACCACCCGGGGGTCGGTCAGATCGAGCGGGACCGTTTCCGGGTGGTGCTGCTCGACGAGTACCAGGACACCAGCCACGCCCAGGTGGTGCTGCTCAACGCGTTGTTCGGTGGCGGGCACCCGGTGACGGCGGTGGGTGACCCGTGCCAGTCCATCTACGGCTGGCGGGGGGCCAGCGCGGGCACACTGGACCGGTTCCCCACCGAGTTCGCCCGTGCCGACGGTCAGCCCGCCCAGGCGCTCGGGCTCACCACGAGCTGGCGCAATCGCCCCGAGATCCTCCGGGTGGCGAACGCGCTGTCCACACCACTGCGTGCGGCGGGTGCCCAGGTGCCGGAGCTGCGCTCCGCGCTGACCGTCCGGGACCCGATCCCACACCGCAGCCCCGGCGGCGCGGCCGGCGGCACTGTGCACTGCGCGATGCTGCCCACGTACGCCGACGAGGCCGACTGGATCGCCGACAGCGTGCTCGCGGCCTGGCGTGGGGCGGCCCGGATGCCGGGCGCGGCCCCCGAGCACATCCCGGTGGCGCAACGCCCGACGACGGCAGTGCTGGTGCGCGTCCGCAGCCAGATCCCGGCGATCGAGTCGGCACTGCGCGAGCGCGGTCTCCCGGTCGAGGTGGTCGGGCTGGGTGGCCTGCTGGACACCCCCGAGGTACGCGACGTGGTCTGCACGCTGCGGGTGCTGGCCGACCCGACCGACGGTGCCGCGTTGCTGCGGTTGCTCACCGGCGCCCGTTGGCGGATCGGGCCGCGTGACCTGGTGGCGTTGCACAAGCGGGCCCGGGCCATCGCCAACGCCCGGCGACAGGTTGCCGCCGACGACACCTCGGAGATCAGCCCCGACCTGCTGGACGAGGCGACCCTGGTGGAGGCGCTGGCCGATCTCGGCCCGGCGCAGGCGTACTCGGCGGAGGGCTTCGCGCGGTTGCGCGCGTACGGGCTGGAGTTGGCGCTGCTGCGCTACCGGCTGGACCAGGCACTGCCGGACCTGATCGCGGACATCGAGCGGACCATCGGCCTGGACGTTGAGGTAGCGGTCCGGGCCGGCCGGGACGGCGCCGGCGACGCGGGCCTGGCCCGGGGTCACCTGGACGCCCTGGGGGACGTGGCGGCCCGCTTCAGCGGGGAGACCCCGGGGGCGACGCTGTCCGGCTTCCTGTCCTACCTGGCCGCGGCCGAGGACGAGGAGCGCGGTCTGGCGCCGGGCGAGGTCGAGGTGGTGGAGGGCGCGGTGCAGGTGGTCACCGCGCACGCCGCCAAGGGCCTGGAGTGGGACGTGGTGGCCGTGGCCGGGCTGAGCCGTGGGCTGTGGCCGGGTCCGGTCCGCAACTCCGACCACTGGTTGGGTGGGCTCGGGGTGCTGCCGTTCCCGCTGCGCGGCGACGCCGACGGGTTGCCCGAGCTGGCGCTCGACGAGGCGGCCGACCAGCGGGCGGTCGCCCGGGCGGTGACCGACTTCACCGACGCCTGGCGGGCCCACGACGAGCGGGAGGAACGCCGGCTGACGTACGTGGCGGTCACCCGGCCGCGCCGGCTGCTGCTCTGCTCCGGCTACTGGTGGGGGGAGGGCACGAAGCGGCCACGAGGTCCGTCGGTCTTCCTGCGTGAGGTGTACGACGCCTGCCTCGACGGCGGGCCGGGGCACCTGATCGACGTGTGGGCGCCCGAGCCGACTCCGGATGCGACGAACCCGACGGCCGAGGTGGTGCTCCGCGCGGAGTGGCCGGCCGACCCGTTGGGTGGTCGCCGGCCGGCACTGGCCGAGGCGGCCGGGTTGGTGCGTCGCCTGATGACCGACGGCCCGGCCTCGGTGGTCGCCGGGCCGGTCGGCTCGGTGGTGGACGGGCCGATGGTGACCGTCGAGCCGGAGGTGGACCCGGAGGTGGCGCGCTGGCAGCGCGAGGCGGATCTGCTGCTGGCCGAACGGGCCGAGCTGACCAGGCTCTCCGGTGCGGTCGAGGTGGCCCTGCCCGGGCAGTTGAGCGTCACCCAGCTGGTGGCGTTGCGGCGTGATCCGGCCGGGCTGGCCCGTACGCTGCGCCGTCCGGTGCCGACCGAGCCCAACCCGTACGCCCGTCGCGGCACCGCGTTCCATGCCTGGTTGGAGCAGCGCTTCGGCGCCGACCGCCTGCTGGACCTGGACGAGTTGCCCGGTGCGGCCGACGCGGATGCCGCGCCCGACGAGGCGCTGGTCGAGTTGCAGGAGCGGTTCCTGGCCAGCGAGTGGGCCGACCGGTCACCGGTGGAGGTGGAGGTGCCGTTCGCCACGGTGATCGCCGGAGTGGTGGTGCGGGGGCGGATGGACGCGGTCTTCGCCCGGCCGGGTGGGCGGTTCGACGTGGTCGACTGGAAGACCGGCGCGCAGCCGACCGGGCCGGCGGCTGACGTGGCCGCCGTGCAGTTGGCGGTGTACCGGTTGGCCTGGGCGGAGCTGGCTGGTGTGCCGGTCGACCGGGTGGGCGCGGCCTTCCACTACGTCCGGCACGGCGTGACGGTTCGGCCCGCCGATCTGCTGGATGTGACGGGGCTCACGGCCATGATCACCCAGTTGCCCGAAGATTCCGCCCAAGCTTGACCGCTGGCGGGAAAACCATGATACGTTGACCGGGTTGCAGTTTTGGTTACCAGAGACTCTGTGTGCGCCTGGCGGGATTGTGGCCCCAGGCGCTCTTTGTTGTGTCCG
The DNA here is from genome assembly GCF_018070425.1 of Micromonospora sp. C81. NCBI lineage: Bacteria > Bacillati > Actinomycetota > Actinomycetes > Micromonosporales > Micromonosporaceae > Micromonospora > Micromonospora sp. C81. The sequence goes on along the minus strand of NZ_JAGPXS010000019.1, from coordinate 126,150 downwards.
GAGTTCTCCGGGCGGGGCGACCAGAAGCGACAGGCGATTCGCGCATCCCCGCGCGGAGCGCTCCTCTTCGGGCACGCAACAAGTGCGAGTCCGACGTTCCGTCAAGGAGACGAAACACATGGCTATTGGCACCGTGAAGTGGTTCAACGCTGACAAGGGCTTCGGCTTCATCACCCCCGACGGCGGCGGCGCTGACGTCTTCGCCCACTTCTCGGCGATCCAGTCCTCCGGCTACCGGAGCCTGGACGAGAACCAGCGGGTCGAGTTCGAGGTGACCCAGGGCCAGAAGGGCCCGCAGGCGGAGAACATCCGCCCGCTCTGATCTTCGGATCGGTCAGCATTACCTGTCGCGCCCTCCGGGTGTGACGGTGACGGGACCGGCCCGCCTCGCCGTCGCCTGCCTCCGCAGGTGACGGCCCGGTGGCGGGCCGGCCCGTACTCCAATCGGTTCGTGCTTGTGAGTCCTGGCTGCCTTTTGCCGCCGGTGACAGCGCCGACTTCGGCGCCCTCCCTCGACACGTGCCGCGTCGAGGAAGGCTCCCGCATGACCACAGTTATTCCTTCTTTCGCTCATACCGGGCTGGCACCGGCGCTGCTCACCGCGTTGACCGCGCAGGGCATCAACGAGCCGTTCCCGATCCAGTCGGCGACGCTGCCCGACTCTCTCGCCGGCCGCGACGTGCTTGGCCGGGGTCGTACAGGCTCCGGCAAGACCCTCGCCTTCGGGCTTGCGCTGCTGTCCCGCACCGCCGGCCGTAAGGCCCGGCCGGGTCGCCCGCTCGCCCTGGTGCTGGTGCCGACCCGTGAGCTGGCCCAGCAGGTCACCACCGCGCTCGCCCCGTACGCCCGCGCTGTCGGGCTGCGCTGCACCACCGTCGTCGGCGGGCTGTCGTTGCAGCGGCAGGCCGACGCTCTGCGCGCCGGCGCCGAGGTGGTTGTCGCCACCCCCGGCCGGCTGCACGACCTGATCAACCGCGGCGACGCCCGGCTCGACCAGGTCGAGATCACCGTGCTGGACGAGGCCGACCAGATGGCCGACATGGGCTTCCTGCCGCAGGTCACCAAGCTGCTGGAGCAGGTCGCACCGCAGGGCCAGCGGATGCTCTTCTCCGCCACTCTGGACGGTGGTGTGGACCGGCTGGTCCGCCGCTTCCTGAGCAACCCGGTCACCCACTCGGTCGACCCGGGCACCGCCACCGTGACGGCGATGACCCACCACGTGCTGCACGTCGACGCCCTGGACAAGCCCGACGCGTTGACCCGGATCGCCGCCCGTGAGGGCCGCACCATCCTGTTCATGGGCACCAAGCACCGCGCCGACCGCCTTGCCCGTCAGTTGCTGTCCAAGGGCGTACGCGCGGCCGCACTGCACGGCGGCAAGTCCCAGCCGCAGCGCACCCGGATCCTGGAGCAGTTCCGCAACGGCCAGGTGACCGCTCTGGTCGCCACCGACGTCGCGGCTCGGGGCATTCACGTGGACGGCCTGGACATGGTCGTCAACGTGGACCCGCCGACCGAGGCGAAGGACTACCTGCACCGGGGCGGCCGTACCGCCCGGGCCGGCGAGTCCGGCTCTGTGGTCACCCTGGTCCTGCCCGAGCAGCGTCGGGACATGTCCCGACTGATGGCCACCGCCGGCATCCGGCCCGAGTCGGTCCAGGTGCGCTCCGATGGCGAGGCGTTGGCCCGGGTCACCGGTGCGCGTGAGCCGTCCGGTGTGCCGGTGACCATCGTCGCGCCTCCGGCTCCCGCCGCTCGTGGGGGACGCGGTGCCGGTGGCACTGCCACCGATGGCGGCGCCCGCCCGACGCACCGGGCGTCGGGTCGGTCCCGCCGTCCGCGCCGCCCCCGTACCGTCTGATCTTCCGCGCCTCAACCGACCCGCCCCGCTTCGGCGAGGCGGGTCGGTCTGTCTTCGGCCCTGGCCGGCCAGACTTCTGAGTCGGTAATCAGCCTCTGCTCGGTCGGCTGGCCGACTGCGTCATGGCTGACCGTGGTCAAGGCTGACCACCGGGGGAAAGCCGGGCGGGGGGCCCGGCACGGGAGGGGTGACCATGGCGGGCGAAGCCGGCTCGGGTGCACTACGCGAACTGATCCTGGTGGTCGCGGTCGCGCTCGCCGGGCTGTTGCTCGCCATGGTTGCGGCCTTCGCACCCTGGCACGCCACCCCGGCGGGTAACGCTCCCGCCGGTCTGGTGGAGCTGCACGGCCCTGGCGACCAGGGCTCCGGCCCGGCGGTCGCCCACGTGGGTTGAGCAGCGACCGGCCGACCGGTGCCGGCGGAGGGGCAGGCCCGGTCAGGATCGGTACGAGATGTGGTCGGGTCGGCGGGGCACCGACCCGACCACGTCACCGCCGTCGTTTCACGAGGTGGTGGGGGCGTGGTCGGTCGAGTTGCGGGTGAGCAGGTCGGCCAGGGTGGTGCTGTCGACCACCGTGGCGATCGCCCCGTGCACCGCCAGCCAGACGTCGGTCAGCCCGGCGGCCACACCGTGGTAGCCGGCGCGCTCGGCCGGCAGGCCGCGCACCGTGGTGAGCGAACCGCCGACAGCCCGTAACACGTCCCCGACGGTGATCCCGTCGGCTGGGCGGGTCAGCGCGTACCCGCCGTCGGCGCCCCGATGGCTGTGCAGCAGACCGGCTCGGCGCAGGTCGAGCAGGATGCCCTGCAGGAAGCTGAGCGGGATGTCCTGCACCTCGGCCAGGCTGGCCGCCTTCACCAACTCACCGCCTCCGCTCCCGCCGCCGCCGCGACTGGCGGCGGCGACGGCGAGCATCGCCCGGAGCGCGTAGTCGCTGCGCGCGGAGACGTACACGGGTCAGTTGCCCGCCTGGTCGAGCACGCCCCAGCGCCGCCGGATCGCCTTGTCCGCCGCGCCGAAGGCGGCATCCACGCCGAGGCCGAGCACCAGGATGACGATCATGGTGGAGAGCAGCCAGGGTGCGTCGGACAGTTCGCGGGAGTAGGTCAGCTGCGCGCCGAGCGACGTCTGCGAGATGCCGACCACGATCAGCTCACCGGCCATCAGGCTGCGCCAGGAGAACGCCCAGCCCTGCTTGAGCCCGGCGACGATCGCCGGAAGGGCGGCCGGCGCGATGACGTACCGGTAGAGATTGAGCCCCCGAGCGCCCAGGTTGCGACCGGCGCGCAGCAGCAGCGGTGGCACGTAGTCCACACCGGAGATCACGCCGTTGGCGATGGACGGCGCCGCGCCGAGCACCACCACGAAGAAGATCGCCTTCTCGCTCAGCTCGAACAGCAGGATGGCCAACGGGAACCAGGCGATCGACGGCATGGTCTGCAACGCCGTGATCATCGAGCCGATGGCGGCTCGGAGCACCTTGGACCGGGCCACCGCCAGGCCCAGCAGCAGGCCGACCGCGACCGAGAAGACATAGCCGACGGCGGCCCGCCGCAACGTCGTGACCAGGCCCTCCCAGAGCTGCGGGCCCTGAGCCTGGTTGACCAGCTCGCGGCCGACCTCCAGCGGCCCCGGCAGCGAGTACGGCGGCTTCCAACCCGACCAGACCACCAGCTGCCAGGCCAGGATGGCGATGGCCAGCGCGGCGAGCTTGGGCCAGGTGGCCGCCCAGAACCGGGAACCCCGGGAAACCTCCGGGTCCCGGCCGGCGATCTCCAGCGCGTCCAGGCCGGAGATCTGCGCGTCGGTACGCGCCGTGTTGGTCAGGGTGTCACTGGCCATGGCGGCCCACCTCCGTACGGAGCCGCTCGGTGACCTCGGCGGCGATGGCGGCGACCTCGGGGGAGTCGATCCGTCGGGGGCGCGGGATGTCCACCTCGGTGGAGTAGATGATCCGGCCGGGACGGCTGGAGAGCAGGATGATCCGGTCGGCCAGTCGGGCGGCCTCGCGGACGTTGTGCGTCACGAAGAGCACCGAGAGGTTCCGCTCGGACCAGATGCGTTCCAGCTCGTCGTGCAGGATGTCCCGGGTCATCGCGTCCAGTGCGCCGAACGGCTCGTCCATCAGCAGCACCGGCGTGTCCAGGGCCAGCGTGCGGGCCAACGCGACCCGTTGCCGCATGCCCCCGGAGAGCTCGTGGGGGCGCTTGCGGCCGAAGTCGGCCAGGTGCACCGTACGCAGCAGCTCGGCGACCCGCTCGCGCCGCTCGGCCCGGGGTAGCCGGCGCAGCTTCAGCGGCACCTCGACGTTGCCGTCGACGGTCAGCCAGGGAAACAGCGCCGGTTCCTGGAACATCAGCCCCGGGTTGGCGTCGCCGGCCAGCGTGATCTGACCGCCGCTGGGCCGGTCCAGCCCCGCGACCAGGTTCAGCAGGGTGCTCTTGCCGCAGCCGGAGGCACCGACCAGGCAGACGAACTCGCCGGGTGCGACGTCCAGCGACACACCGTCGAGGGCCAGGACGGCGTTCGGCCCGCGCCCGTACACCTTGGTCACGCCGGAGAGCGCGACCGCGGTGGTCGCGCTCTGCGGCGTCGTCGTGGTCGACGTCATGGCTGGACGACCTCGGGCTTGCCCTGCGACTTGAGGGCGTTGTTGAGGTACTTGAGGTCGTACAGGCCCTTGAGGTCGACCGGTTCGGTCAGCTTGACCTCGACGGCGTGGTCGAGGCCGGCCTTGAGCGAGGTCGCGATCGGGTCGTTGGTGAATTCCAACGTCGGCCACGCCTGCTTGATGAGCTTCAGGTCCAGCGGCTTTCCGGTGATCTTGCCGATCGCCTCGGAGATGGCCTGCTGAGCTTCCTCGGGCTTGGTGTTGACGAACTCGTTCGCGGCCACCTGGCCGTCGACCAGCTTCTGCACCACGTCCGGGTGTGCCTTGAGGAACTTCGTGCTGACCAGCAGGTTGGTGATGACGAACTTCTTGTCCGGCCACAGGTCGCGCTCGTCGACGAGCACCTTGCCGCCGGCGTTGACCAGGCGGGAGACGAACGGCTCGGGCACCCAGGCACCGTCGATCGCGCCGCTGTTGAACGTCTCGACCGTCTGGGCGTTCTCCTGCGGGACGATCTTGACGTCGCCGCCACCCTCCTTGGTGGTGGTCAGACCCTGCTGCTTGAGCCAGTAGCGGATCGCCACGTCCTGGGTGTTGCCCAGCTGCGGGGTGGCGATCTTCTTGCCCTTCAGGTCCTGCGCGCCGGCGATGCCGGGCTTGACCACCAGCGCCACGCCGCCGGAGGCCGCGCCGGAGATGACCCGGACGGCCTCACCCTTGGACTTGGAGAAGGCGTTCACTGTCGGGTTCGGACCGATGTACGTGGCGTCCAGCGCACCGGAGAAGACGGCCTCGATGGCGGCCGGGCCGGCGTTGAAGGTCTTCGGGTCCAGCTTGACGTCGGCGCCGAGCTTCTCGGCGAAGATGCCCTTCTCCACGCCGACGACGGCCGGCGCGTGCGTGATGTTGGGGAAGTAGCCGAGGCGCAGCGTCACCGGGCCGGAGCTGCCGCCCGTGCCCTCGCTGTCGTCGCCGCACGCGGCGGTGCTGCCCAGGGTCGCCGCACCGAGGGCGGCGAGAGTGGCCAGGGTGACCAACCGGCGCATGGGAAGCCGTCTCATCGTCCATCCAATCCGCAGTATTCCTACTTAGTTGGTAGGAAGACTGGGCCAGGCCGCGGTCAGCGTCAAGACCCATCCACATGGCGGGATGACGCGTCTCAGTTATGTCGGTATTTCCTACCAGCTTGCTAGGTTAAACCGGACTCGGTGATCGGCAGAGAGGCGAATTCGCGATGAGCTTCCACTGGTTCCTGCCCACCTCCGGCGACGGCGACCAGGTCGGTGCCGCCACCGTCACCGCGGGCGCCGCCCGGCACGACCGGGCCGCCACCGTGGCCTACCTGGCCGAGGTCGGCCGGGCCGCCGAGACGCACGGCTTTACCGCCGTCCTCACGCCCGTTGGCGCCGGCTGCCCCGACCCGTGGATCGTCTGCGCGGCGGTGGCACAGCACACCGAGCGGCTCGGCATGCTGGTCGCCGTTCGGGCCGGCTTCGCGCTGCCCACCCTGATCGCCCAACAGGCCGAGGCGTTCCAGGCCATCTCCGGTGGCCGGCTGTCGCTCAACATCGTCACCGGCGGCGACCCGGCCGAGCAGCGGGCGTACGGCGACTTCCTCGGGCACGACGACCGCTACGCGCGCACCGGCGAGTTCATCGAGGTGCTCCGCCGCGCCTGGGCCGGCCGGCCCTTCGACTACGCCGGGAGGCACTACCGGGTCGACCAGGGCGGCCTGGCCACCCCGCTCGCCGAGCCACCGCCGGTCTACTTCGGCGGCGCGTCCCCGGCCGCCGAGACGGTGGCCGCCCGACAGGCCGACGTGTACCTGATGTGGGGCGAACCGCCGACGTCGATCGCCGCCCGGGTCGCCCGGGTCCGGGCGCTCGCCGCCGAGCAGGGCCGCACCCTGCGCACCGGTCTGCGGCTGCACGTCATCGCCCGACCCACCGGCGCCGAGGCGTGGGCGGAGGCCGACCGGCTGCTGGCAGGGATGAGCCCCGAGCGGATCGCCGCCGCACAGGCCAGGTTCCGCCGGATGGACTCGGTGGGTCAGGCCCGGATGGCCGCGCTCAACGCCGGTCGCACCGACGGGCTCACCGTCGCGCCGAACCTCTGGGCCGGCGTCGGCCTGGTCCGCGAGGGTGCCGGCACCGCGCTGGTCGGCAGCTACGCCGAGGTGGCGGCCCGCGTCGACGAGTACGCGGCACTCGGCGTCGACGAGTTCGTCCTCTCCGGCTGGCCGCACCGGGAGGAGGCCGAGCGGGTCGGCGCCGAGGTGCTGCCCCGTGTCCGCCCGACACCCGAGCGGCATCACGCGGCGGGTGATGAACGGCGCGTGGGGGCGCGATAAGCCTCGCTCGACGCGGTCCGCGCCGGCGCGGGTTATCCCTCGGCGGTGGGTCGGCTGTGCACCACCAGCTCGTCGATCTCCAACCGGCCGACGCGCAGCTCCCGCACGACCGCCCGGCGGATCGCCAGCCGCCCGATGACCAGCGCCCCGACGGCCACGGCCCCGACGGCCACCGCCCCCACGGCGAGGGCGCCGAGCGACGCCGCTCCCACAGCCCGCGCGCCGGTCGCCGCCGCGCCGGTAGCCCGCGCGCCGGTCGCCGCCGCGCCCGTCGCCGCCGCGCCGCTCGCGCGCGCCCCGGTCAACCGCATCAGGCGTGTCTCTCGTTTCATCTCCCCATTGTCCCCGCACGGCCGGTCGCCCGCTTCCCACCGGTTCCGGATGTCACCCCCACCGCCCGACGCACCCGCCGTCTCACCCTCGCGGTGGCGGCGGCTCCGGGAGGTCGCGGGTGGCAGGGGTGTCGACGCGCTAGGGTCGATCCCGTGGCGGCGCGGAGATCCAGAATTCCAGCGACGAAGTATCCGGTCGAGCGGTTCACCCTCGACAACGGCCTGCGGGTGGTGCTCACCCCTGATCGCAGTGCCCCGGTGATCGGGGTGGCGGTGGTCTACGACGTCGGCATCCGCTCGGAGCCGGAGGGGCGCACGGGCTTCGCCCATCTCTTCGAGCACCTGATGTTCCAGGGTTCGGAAAACCTGGAGAAGCTGGCCCACTTCCGGCACGTGCAGGGCGCTGGTGGCACCTTCAACGGCTCCACCCACCTGGACTACACCGACTACTTCGAGACGCTGCCGAGCAACGCGCTGGAACGCGCGCTGTTCCTGGAGGCGGACCGGATGCGTGGCCCCCGACTGACCGAGGAGAACCTGCGCAACCAGGTCGACGTGGTCAAGGAGGAGATCCGGGTCAACGTCCTCAACCGGCCGTACGGCGGCTTCCCCTGGCTGACCCTGCCGCCGGTCATGTTCGACACCTTCCCGAACGCGCACGACGGCTACGGCTCCTTCGACGACCTGGAGTCGGCGACCGTCGCCGACGCGGCGGACTTCTTCCGCCGCTACTACGCCAGCGGCAACGCGGTCCTCGCCGTCAGCGGCGACATCGACGTGGCCGAGGCGACCGAGCTGGTCACCCGGCACTTCGGTGACGTGCCAGCCCGACCGGCGCCGAAACGGCCCGACTTCACCGAGCCCGAGCTGACCGCCGAGCGGCGCACCTCGTACACCGATGCCCTGGCGCCGCTGCCGGCGGTGGCCGGCGCCTGGCGCGTGCCCGACCCGGTCACCGACTTCGCCGGCTACCTGCCGTACGTGGTGCTGGCCGAGGTGCTCACCGACGGCGACGCGTCGCGGCTGGTCGAGCGGCTGGTGCAGCGCGACCGCACGGTGACCAGCCTCGGCGGATACCTCGGCTTCATGGGTGACCCGTTCGACGTCCGCGACCCCACAGCGCTGCTGTTGCAGGCGCACCTGCCGCCCGGGGGCGACGTGGACAAGGTGCTGCGCACCATCGACGAGGAGTTGGACCGGCTGGCCACCGACGGGCTGACCGACGGTGAGCTGGCCCGCACCCAGGCCCGGATGGCGACCCATCTGCTGCGGGACACCGACGCGGTGCTCGGCCGGGCGCTGCGGATGGCCGTGCTGGAGCAGCAACGCGGCGAACCGGGCCTGCTCAACGAGTTGCCCCGGCTGGTCGGCGACGTCACCGAGGACCAGGTCCGGGCCGCCGCAGCCACGCTGCGGCCGGAGCGCCGGGCCGCCATCGAGGTCATTGCCGGAGGCGCCCGGTGAGCGCGAGGAGTGAGCCGGTTTTGCGAGCCCCGCAGTCGCGAACGAAGGTGGCACAGTGACTACGACCACTGCTCCCGTCGGGCCGCGTACGCTGCCGCCGCTGGGGCCGACCCGCAAGCTCAAGGTGCCCAAGCAGGCCGAACGTACGCTGCGCAATGGTCTCACCGTGATCGCCGTACGCCGGCCCGCCGTGCCGCTGGTCGAGTTGCGGCTCTGGGTTCCGTTCGGTCGGGTGCACCTGGCTCGCGGCGCGATGCTCTCGCAGACGATGCTCTCCGGCACCGAGTCGATGACGAGCGTGCAGCTCGCCGCCGAGTTGCAGAAGGTGGGTGGCGGGCTCTCCGCGGGCGTCGACCCGGACCGGCTGATGCTCTCGGGCGCCGGGCTGGTCACCGGCCTGGACCGGATGCTGGAGTTGCTGGCCGAGGTGCTGACCAGCGCCAGCTACCCGAGCGACGAGGTGGCCACCGAACGGGACCGACTGGTCGACCGGATCCAGGTGGCGCAGAGTCAGCCGGCGCACCTGGCCCGGGAGGCGCTGCTGAAGCGGATCTACGGCCGGCACCCGTACGCGACGCAGACCCCGGAGCCGGGCCAGATCCGGGCCGTCCGACCGGCGGCGTTGCGCACCCTGCACACGGAGCGGGTCCACCCGGCCGGCGCGCAGTTGGTGCTGGTCGGTGACGTGCAGCCGGAGAAGGCCCTGGACGCCGCCGAGCGGGCGCTCGGCGGTTGGGCCGGCGCCGGGCGTGTGGCCGAGCTGCCGGCGACGCCGCCGCTGGAGCCGGGCCCACTGCTGCTGGTCGACCGGCCGGGCTCGGTGCAGTCCTCGCTGCGGATCGCGCTTCCGGCCGTGTCCCGCACCGACCCCGACCACGCCCCGCTGCAACTGGCCAATCTGATCTTCGGCGGTTACTTCTCCTCCCGTTGGGTGGAGAACATCCGCGAGGACAAGGGCTACACGTACGGCCCGCACTCGGGGATCGAGCACTCCGTGGCCGGGTCGGTCCTGGTGGCGTCCGCCGAGGTGGCCACCGAGGTCACCGGGCCGGCGCTGCTGGAGACGACGTACGAGTTGGGCCGGTTGGCGTCGCTGCCACCGAAGCCCGAGGAGTTGGAGCAGGCCCGTCAGTACGCCCTGGGCACTCTCCAGCTCGGTATGTCCACCCAGGCCGGGTTGGCGGCGTTGACCAGCGCGTACGCGGGCAACGGGCTGCGTCTCGACTTTCTCGCCGAGTACGCGGCGAGGTTGGCGAAGGCGAGCATCGACGATGTCGCGCGTGCCGGCGCCCGGTACCTGGCACCGGCTCGGGCAGCGATCGTGGTGCTCGGTGACGCCGAGCGGGTCACGCCGGGCCTCGCCGCGCTGACCACGGTCCACGCCGAGCCGAAGCAGTGAGCGAGCGCAGCGAGCGAGCCATGGGGCTCAGCAGTGGGCCGTCTCACGGCGGCGTGGAGCGAAGCGGAGCGCTGGCGTGAGTGGGGAGGCGGCGCCGCCGTTGGCGCGGTCCACGCTGGATCGGGCTGCCCACCGGCGGGGCGACTCGCAGTGGCTGACCGAGGCGTGGCTGCGTGGCCGGGTGCTGCTGCTCGACTCGACCAACGAGGGTCGGACGTTGGCCCGCACCGACACGTCGCCACCGGCGTTGGTGCTGTTCGGTGCGGCCGACGTGCCGGCCGGGTCCGAGTCGACGGCGATGTTCCTCGGTGTCGAACCGGACGGGGTGCCGGTCTTCGCGGTCGACGCGCCGCTGCCGGCGTTGCCGGGGACCCGCGCGGTCAACCTGCGCGAGGTGGGCCACCTGCTGGCCGACCGGGAGGCCGGCATCTTCACCACGGCGTTGGCGCTGCTCAACTGGCACACCCGGCACGGCTACTCGACGAGCACCGGGGCGCCGACCGCGATGGACGAGGCGGGCTGGTCCCGGGTGGACCGTAACGGTGGGCGGATCTGGCCGCGTACCGACCCGGCAATGATCGTGCTGGTGCACGACGGTGTGGACGGCCCGGACGGTCGCTGCCTGCTCGGCAACAACGCCGGTTGGCCGGGCACCCCGGGCGGCCGGCGCTATTCCTGCCTGGCCGGCTACGTCGAGCCCGGCGAGTCGGCGGAGGCCGCCGTGCTGCGCGAGGTCCGCGAGGAGGTGGGCATCGGGGTCGAGCGCATCGGGTACGTGGGCAGCCAGGCGTGGCCGTTCCCCGGCTCGCTGATGCTGGGTTTCCTGGCCACCGCGAACCCGGACGATCCGGTGCGGGTCGATCCGTCCGAGATCGCGTACGCCCGGTGGTTCTCGCGCCGGGAGATCGGGGCGGCGCTGGCCGGGCGGACGGTGGACGTGGGTGACGGTGCCCAGCTGATCCTGCCGCCGCCGTCGTCGATCGCGCTGTTCCTCATCCACCGGTGGCTGGACGGCTGGGTGGACGCCGACAGGTGAAGCACGGTCCCGGCCCGTGGCCGCCGTTGCCGCGGCGGTCACGGGCCGGGAACACGGGCCGTCGTGGTCGGTGGGTGCGATAAACGCGGCGGGGGAGCCGATCCGACCACGACGGACGTCTTGTCGAGTCAGGTGCCGTTGCGGCCCGGTCTGTGTCGGAAGGCCGCGCGGGGCTCGATCAGCGGCACGACCTTGACCCGTTGCTTGCCGGCGCGGACCGCGCCGACAGTGGCCAGAGCGCGGGCCAGCAGCAGTGCGGCGTCCCGGTCCTCGGCGTGCACGGTCTGCCGTCGTGGCTCGGGGGTGGTCGTCTCGTCGCGGAGTCGGTGGCCGTCTGCCCAGGCAGCGGCGATGTCCCCGTCGGCGACGGCGCGGATGTCGGTGCGAACGATCAGGAACCGCATGAGGGTCTCCGGATGAGCCGCGATGGATAAGCCAGTGTGGAAGTTCCACGTATCCGAGGGCCATGTTACGCCCCGTGTTCGTCCCAGCAACTGAAACGCGCCTATCGGTTCGGAGCGTCGTCCGATCGGCCGATGCAGCTCAGGGGGTCGGCGGGCGCGTACAGCGACGGGGCCGCCGGCAGTGCGCCGACGGCCCCGTACCTGTCACCGGATCAGTTCAGATCGAACTGGCCCTTCTTGGCTCCGGTGATGAAACCGAGCCACCCTGCGCGGTTGAACAGCAGCACCGGGCCGCCTCGGTCCTTGCTGTCGCGCAGGGCGACCGCCGACGGGCCGGCGTTGAGTGGGGCGACCTCCACGCAGTTGGAGGTCTGGCTGCGTGTGCTGGTACGCCACGGGGCATCCGCCAGCGAGTGAGCGGAGACGGACGGCGTGTTACGGATGTCGTTCATGGTTCTGCTCCTGATGTGAAGCGATCCGATGGGACGAGTGGTGCCGCACGCCCCGACGGAGGGTCGGTCCCCCCGTGGATCACCGATCCGTCAGCCGCCCCGAGGCCCGGCGGCGCTGGGTCGGCGCCGTTGCCGGCCCGAACGCCACTGTGGATGGGGGCGCTGCCTCGGTCAGCCGTCCCGTTGACTCGATCAGCCAGGAGAGGGAGTCCTCGGCGTTCAGTGCCGACGTGCATAGCCACTCGAACACCACTTTATAGCGATTTAGCGTGATTGCCTCGGTCGACATGACGTCGGTGAAGCCACCTTCGATGGCCAATGTCTCCGGATCGAGGGGATCGGCGAACCGGTAGACCGAGAACGCGGTCGGCGGCAGGTACCAATTGCCGATCTGGGTGTCGCGAAGCAGCACGTGCAGCGTCACGTTCGGCAGCAGGGCCAGCTCACAGAGCTGGAGCAGTTGTTCGTGCAGCACTTCGGGCGGCCCGGCGCGGCGGCCGAGAGCGGCCTCCTCCAGCACGGCGGTGTAGCGGGGCGCGTGCGGCTCACGGGTCAGCAACGACTGACGGGCCATCCGCGCCTGCACCTCGGTTTCCGGCTCGTCGTCGGGCTCGGGCTCGCCCGCGCCCGCGCCCACCTGCCGGGCGGAGACGATCCGGACCTGGGCGTAGCCCGGGGTCTGCAACAGGCCGGGCACCAGCACCGGGTTGTACTCGGAGATCTCGGCGCAGCCCGCCTCCAGCTCGGCCCAACTGCGCTGCTGCTGCGTCATCACCGGGAAGTTCTTCAGCCAGCCGCGCATGTCGCCGGCCTCGCCGGTGATGCCGAGCAACTCGTCGTGCACCGCCTGGTCGACGCCGTAGAGATCCAACAGGTCGCCGACGTCCTGCGGGTCCGGTCGGCTGCGGCCGTTCTCCAGGCGGGACAGTTTGGACGCGGAGGCCCAACCGATACGCTCGATCACCTGGTCGCCGGTGAGGCCCGCGGCCTCACGCAGGCGGCGCAGCTCGACGCCCAATCGGCGACGACGCAGGATCGGGCTGGGTGCGGCAGGAGGCACAGTGTCCTCTTTCCCGTCGACCGCCGCTGGCGCGACGGTAACTGTATGAAATTCGCCCCCCACGGTCAGTATGGACGGCGCGACCGGTGTCGGAGGTTCCGGCGGGGGCGTGTCCTGCAAAAATCGGACCACGGGAATGCCGGACGATGACGGACCCGCGGTCGCGGCCCACGTCGACCTCGCCCAGCCGGGCAGGCCATCCCGCCGGAGGGACCCATGCGCACGATCCTGCGCCGACCCGACTTCCGCCTGCTCTTCGGCGGTCTGCTGGCCAGCATGACCGCCGAGTCGATCCTGCTGCTCGCGCTCGCCATCTGGGTCAAGGATCTGACCGGCTCGAACGGGCTGGCCGGTGCCACGATCTTCGCCGTCATCGCGCCGATGATGCTGGCACCGCTGGTCGGCTGGTTCGTCGACCGGTACCCGCGTCGGCCGTTCTTCCTGGCCGCGAACGTGCTCACCGCCGCCCTGCTCACCCCGTTGTTCGCCGTCCGGCACGCGGGCGACGTCTGGATCGTCTACCTGGTGGCCGCCCTCTACGGGCTGTCGTCCATCACGCTCGGCGCGGCGCTCAGCGGGCTGATCCGGGAGATGGTGCCGGTCGAGCTGCTGGCCGAGGCGAACGGCCTGCTCCAGACCGTACGGCAGGGGATGCGGCTGATCGGCCCGCTGGCCGGCGCGGCGCTCTACGCGGCGCTCGGTGGGTGGGCGCTGGCCGGGATCGGGATCGTCGGATTTCTGACCGCCGCGGCGGTGGTCACCGCCCTACCCACTCCGCAACAGGCGCCACCGCCCGTGCGGCTGCGCTGGCCAGCCGAGCTGGGCGCGGGCCTGCGGCACCTGGCCGGCGAGCCGGCCCTGCGCCGGGCACTGCTCGGCTACGGCCTGGGATCACTGGTGATGGGCTTCAGCGAGTCGCTCATCTTCGCGTACGTCGACCAGGGGTTGAACCGGGACGCCGCGTTCGTGGGCGTCCTGGTCACCGTGCAGGGCGTGGGTGGGCTGCTCGGCGGGCTCTGCTCACCGGCGCTGGTCCGCAGGCTCGGTGAGGTCGGCACACTGGCCGCCGGTGTCGCGTTCTTCTCCCCGGCCGCGCTCGCGCTCGCGTACCCCGACATCCGGCTCGGGTTTGCGGCGGTGCTGCTGGCCGGCGTGTCGCTCCCGCTGACGATGGTCGGGCTGCACACGCTGATCCAGCGTCGGACCCCGCCCACGCTGGTCGGCCGGGTCGCCGCGGCCACGCAGGCGGTGGTCAGCGGCCCGCAGGCGTTCTCCATCGGTGCGGGCGCCCTGTTGGTCGGGTTCCTGGACTACCGGCTGCTCTTCGCTCTGGTCGGGGTGGCCACCCTGATCGCCGGTGGCTACCTCTGGCGGGGCCGGCACCTGAGCGCGCCACCCGGCACCCGCCCGCCCACGCCGGCCCTCCCGGTGCTCCCGGCACCCCGGCGACCGGCAGAGGACGCCGACCGGCCGCTGGCGACCGGCACCCACCTTCCGCCTCCACGATGACCGACCTCCGAACACGACGAGCGGCCGCCCCGAGTGGGGCGGCCGCTCGTCGACGGTCATCTGGCCGGTCAGGCGGTGAGGGTCTCCAGGTGCTGCTTGACCTGGGTGATCGAGGGATTCGTCAGGGCGCTGCCGTCGTCGAAGCGCAGGGTCGGCACCGTCTGGTTGCCACCGTTGACGCTCATCACGAACTCCGCGGCCTTCGGGTCCTGCTCGATGTCGACCACCTCGTAACCGATGCCCTCCCGGTCGAGCTGCGACTTCAGCCGGTGGCAGTAGCCGCACCAGGGGGTGGAATACATCGTCAACATGGTCGGATCCTCCAACTCCTCCGGCCGCGGCTTGCGGATCAAGCCGAGGCTGTTCGCTGCAACGCTGAGGGGAGCTGAGATGATTCCTGGTTGTGGCGGTTCACTCAGCGTCGGAACACGTGCTCGCCGGGCTGGACCCTGAGCAGCGCTCCGCGGTGACCGCGCCCGCCGGGCCGGTCTGCATCCTTGCCGGCGCCGGCACCGGCAAGACCAGGGCGATCACCTCCCGGATCGCCCACCGGGCACTCTCCGGTGAGATATCCCCCCGGCACGTGCTCGCGGTCACCTTCACCGCCCGTGCCGCCGCCGAGATGCGACACCGTCTCACTCTGCTCGGGGCGCACGGTGTCCAGGCGCGGACCTTCCACGCCGCTGCGTTGCGGCAGGTGCGGTACTTCGCGCCCCGCCTGCTGTCCGGCCGGGCCATGCCCGAGCTGCTGGACAGCAAGGTGCGGCTGGTCACCCTCGCCGCGGCCCGGGTCGGCCTGCGCACCGACCGGGCCGCCGCGCGCGACCTGGCCGGCGAGATCGAGTGGGCCAAGTCGTCGCTGGTCGAGCCGACGGACTACGTGGTGGCCGCCGCCCGGGCGCTGCGCGACACACCGCACGAGCCGGCGAAGGTGGCCGAGGTGTTCACCGCGTACGAGCAGCTCAAACGCTCGAACGGCGTGATCGACTTCGAGGACATGCTGCGTGCCGCGGTGTGGGGCATCGAGGAGCACCCGGACGTCGGCGAGCAGATCCGCACCCAGTACCGGCATTTCGTGGTCGACGAGTACCAGGACGTCAACCCACTCCAGCAGCGGTTGCTGGACGCCTGGCTGGCCGGCCGCAACGACCTGACCGTGGTCGGCGACGCCAGCCAGACGATCTACTCGTTCACCGGTGCCACCTCGGCGTACCTGGTCGACTTCCCCCGCCGGCACCGCAACGCCACGGTGGTCCGGCTGGTCCGCGACTACCGCTCCACCCCGCAGGTGGTCGGGCTGGCCAACGCGGTGATCTCCCAGGCCCGGGGCACCGAGGCGCGGTTGCGGCTGGAGCTGAGCGGGCAGCGCCCACCCGGCCCCGAGCCGGACCTGCGGATCTTCACCGACGAGCCGGCCGAGGCGAACGCGGTCGCCGCGCGCTGCCGCGCCCTGATCGACGCGGGCACGCCGGCGAAGGAGATCGCCGTGCTGTTCCGGGTCAACGCGCAGTCCGAGGCGTACGAGAAGGCGCTCACCGAGGCCGCGGTGCCGTACGTCGTGCAGGGCGCCGAGCGGTTCTTCGAGCGGACCGAGGTACGCCAGGCGATGGTCGCGCTTCGCGCCGCCACCCGCTCGATCCCCGGGGAGACGCCGTTGCCGGCCGCCGTCGTCGAGGCGCTCACCGCGGTCGGCTGGGCCCCGGACGCACCCCCGGCCGGTGGCGCCGCCCGCGAGCGGTGGGAGGCGCTGTCCGCGCTGGTCCAGCTCTCCGAGGAGTACGCGGCCAGCCCCGAGGTGGTGCCGATCGGCGAGGCCGCGTCGGTGGAACGTCCCGTCACGCTCACCGACTTCACCGAGGAGCTCGCCCGCCGGGCCGCCCAGCAGCACGTACCGACTGTGGACGGGGTGACCCTCGCCTCGCTGCACTCCGCCAAGGGGCTGGAGTGGGACGCGGTCTTCCTGGTCGGCCTCGCCGAGGGCACCATGCCCACCACGTACGCCAAGACCGTCGAGCAGGTCGAGGAGGAGCGTCGGCTGCTCTACGTCGGGATCACCCGAGCGCGGCAGTGGCTCTGGCTGTCGTACGCCGCAGCACGCTCGCCGGGCGGGCGGGCCCGGCGGCCGTCGCGGTTCCTGCCCCAGCTGGACCGCTCCGGCGGCACCGAACGGGCGTCCGGCGGCGGCACCGGTCCGGCGGCCAAACGCACCGAGCGGCGTCGAACCCAGATCGTCTCCTGCCGGATCTGCGGCGCCACCCTGCTCGCCGGCCCGGACCGCAAACTGGGTCGGTGCCCCACCTGCCCGTCCGACATCGACGATGAGCTGCACGAACGGCTGCGCGAGTGGCGGCAGCGGGTGGCCGGGGCGCAGAAGGTCCCCGCCTACGTGGTGTTCACCGACGCGACGCTGATCGCGCTGGCCGAGCGGCGGCCCGAGCGGTCGGAGGAACTGATCGCCATCGCCGGTATCGGCCCCCGCAAGCTGGGCCTCTACGGGGAGTCGGTGCTGGCGCTGGTGGGGGGCGCGGGGGTGGACGATGTCTGCCCTGAGAAAACTTTCGAAATCTCGTCGTAAATTCGTTTGCCCTCGCCCCGGCGCGAGGAATAGCCTCAGAACACACCACGCGAGCGGCGCCATTCCGGCTGCTCACGGGGTTGGTCCAGTCGATCCGAGGAACGTGAGGGAGGTGGGTCCCGTGAAGATTTTCACCTATGAGCGTCTGGCGGTGATGCCGTCTGTCCACGCTCCGCTGTCGGCTGTCCGGGTGGCCCTCACGGCTGCACGACCGTCGGTTCCGCAGGTGCACCAGGTTCAGACCGAGCTGAGCCTGACCCTCGCACCAGTCGGAGTCGAGGGGACCAGTGGCTTCACGGGCAATGGCATCCAGGTCGCCAAGAAGCGCATGGATGTCCGCGGCGTTCCACCTCGAGGTAAACCGGTCTGATCATCAGACACCGGCTCACCTCGAGGCCGCGGAACCCGCTTACCGGGATCCGCGGCCTCAGTTTTTTGCCCGCCGTAAGTACGTCGGAATGCGATCCACAAGATCGAATGTGAGAGAGAGGTGACCGGGAGATGAGTCTGGCGTTGGCCCCACTCGACATGAGCATCGAGATGGAGGCGAACCTGCCCTGCCGGAAGTTCGACCCTGACCTGTGGTTCTCCGACTCGCCCACCGAGCTCGAGCTGGCCAAGTCGCTCTGCGGGGACTGCCCGCTGCGTGTCGAATGCCTGGCCGGAGCCGTTGAGCGAGCGGAGCCGTGGGGCGTCTGGGGCGGCGAGATCTTCGAGCGTGGCGCGGTCGTCCCGCGTAAGCGGCCCCGTGGCCGTCCGCGTAAGGAGGACGTCGCTCGTGACGCCGAGCTTCGGGTCGAGGCCGAGGCGCGCCTGGCGGCCAGTGGGCTGTCCGAGGTGCGTGGCGCGGTCCGGCTGGCAGCCTGACGTGTTCCCGATCCGTACCAACTACGCCGGTGTCACACCGGCAGTGAGTGAGAAGACGATGTTCAACGTCCCGAGTGGAGCCTTCGAGATGCAACTACTCCACGAAGCGTTGTCCCGGGCTCGAATGCGCCGGCCTCAGGCCGGTCGTACCACCACGAGCACTGAGGCAACCCGATCCGCCCGTACCGTCGCCATGAACAGCCGCAACCAGACGGCACGCGACCTGGGCGTTCTCTAGTACCACCGCACACAGAAGGGCGGGTGCCGACCGGCACCCGCCCTTCTGGACGTCCTCAGGCGACCGGGGCGAAGCCGGGCAGCCAACGCTCCAGGATGCTGCGGTACGGAGCCTTCGCCTCCAACTGGCAGAGAATTCCGATCGAGCCGAGCGTCACCCGGTGGATCAGCAGGTACGACGGCGGCAGGTTGAGCTGCCTGCTCAGCTGGTACGTGGGGGAGCGCGGGCTGGCGAGTCGACCCGCCTCGGCCCGCAGCCAGGCCCGGGTGAACCGGAACCCGTCCGCCGCGATGGGCTCCAGCATCGGACGGATGAAGTCGAGCACCCCCTCGGCGTCGATCTGCTCGGTGGCGCCGATGAAGCCCTCCGAGCGCAGCCCCGCCACCACCTCGTCGGCGTCGCCGCGCAGCGCCATCGCGGCGATGCGACCGATCGGCTCCGGCGTTCCCTCCGGCATCCGGGCCACCGCGCCGAAGTCGATCACCCCGAGTCGGCCGTCGGGCAGCAGCCGGAAGTTTCCCGGGTGCGGGTCGGCGTGCAGCAACCCGGCCCGCTGCGGAGCGGAGAGGTGCAGGGTGGCCATCAGCCGGCCCGCCTCGTCCCGCTCCTCCTCGGTGCCCTCGCGGATGATGTCGGCCAACGGGGTGCCCGTCACCCACTCGGTGACCAGCACCCGGGGTGCCGCGTTGATCACCTGCGGGATGTAGATCTCCGGGTCGTCGGCGTACGCGGCCGCGAAGGCGCGCTGCGACTCGGCCTCCAGCTCGTAGTCCAGTTCCTCGGTGATCCGCTCGCGCAGCTCGACCAGGAGCGGCTTGACGTCCAGACCGGGTTGGATGGCCCGGAACATCCCGCCCAGGCGGGAGAGCTGCTTGAGGTCGGAGAGCAGCGCTTCACCGGCGCCCGGGTATTGGATCTTGACCGCAACGTCGCGGCTGTTCGGTGCGCCGGACTCGTCGAACCCCGGCTCCCGCCACCGTGCCCGGTGCACCTGGCCGATGCTGGCGGCGGCGGCCGGGGTGTCGTTGAACTCGACGAACAGGTCCCGCCAGTTGGGGCCGAGCTGCTCGGCCAGCACCTTGTGCACGCTGGCGACCGGCAGCGGTGGTGCCGCCTCCTGGAGCTTCGTGAGCGCCTGGCGGTAGGGCGCGGCGATCTCCTCCGGCAGTGCCGCCTCGAAGACCGACAGCGCCTGGCCGAACTTCATCGCCCCACCCTTGAGCTGGCCCAACACGCTGAACAGCTGCTCGGCGGTGCGCTGCTGGATCTCCGCGGAGATCACATCGGAGGCGAGCCCGGTGACGCGCTTTCCCATGCCGAGAACGGTCCGGCCGGCGAAGCCGAGCGGCAGGGCGGCGAGCTTGGCGGTGCGGGACACGGCGCGGCGCGGTATGTCGGTCACACGGTCATTGTTACCGACCGGAGGGCTCCGCTGCTGCTCTGCGGCCGGGCTGGTGCGGACACTCGACCTCGCGAGCACCCGCACGCCGGGTGTGGCGGCCAGCCCCGACGGCGGAAGCGGCCCGCGCCAGTGATCTCCATGGCCCCACCGAGGGTCTCCGGCTGACCGCCGTCGAGCTGCGTCAGCGCCTCGGCCAGCGCGTACCCGATGGCTGCCAGCAGGGTGCTGGTCGCGCCAGCGGCGACCGGGTCTGTGGCGGCGAGCTGGGCGGCGAGCCGCGGCCAGTCCGGGTCGCGGTCGGCCCGGTGCAGCTCGACGCAGTGCAGGCAGGGCCCGGCCGGTGGGCGGACCAGCGGCCCGACGACCGGTACGCCCTCGCGCAGCGTGACCAGCAGGTGTGGCTGCCGGCGTTGGGCCAGACCGGCGGCCACCAGCGCGGGTGGCCGGTCCGTGCCGAGCTGGATCACCAGGTCCACCCGGGTCGACCGGCCCCGCTGGGTGCCGGTGCCCGGTGCGACGCGGTTGACCGCCGCCCGCACGGCCGGTGCCAGCGGGTGACCCAGCTCGGTGGCGGGGATGCCCGTGCCGACCAGGTCGACGGGGCGGACCGGGCCGGTGAGGTGGGGGATCACCTGCCCTACGCCGGCCTGGGCCAACGCCACCGTCAGGGGCCCGCCGAGCGCCCCGGCGCCGGTGAGCACGACCCGGGTGGTCCGCCGACGGCGCAGGACCTGTGCGGGGGTGCCGGGCAGTCGAGCGGCGGCCAGGGCCAACGCGCCGGCCTCCGCCGCCAGCCGGGCGCGGACCGGGCCGGCCAGGTCACGGGGGAGCAGGCTGTGCGCGGGCACCAACAGGCCGGCCGTACGCAGGGCGTCGAGCAGCGTACGTGCCTCGTCGGCGGTGACCCGGACGGTGGCCGCCTGCGTCAGGACGGAGCGTTCGCTGCGGGTGCCGTCGAGCAGGTCGAGCAGATGGGCGGCTCGGGGATTGGCCAGCTCCAGCAGCACGGCGGGCCCCGGGCCGACGCCGAGCTGGAGGGTGTGCCGGTCCCGCCAGAGCCGGTTGAGGCCGGGCAGCAGCGTGGGACGGGGCAGTACGGTGCGACTCATGGTCACCAATCGTGACCGTGACTTCGCGTTCGGTCGATCGTTGTCCACAGGCGCCCAGGCCGCTGTCCAGCGTTGTCCACAGGCTTTGCCGGGTTTTCCACAGGCTGCCGACGAGGCTGTCGGTCACCCGACAGGCGGTCGACGACCCGCCGACCGCCCAGGACGGCAACGGGGCGGGGTGACCACCGGCCACCCCGCCCCCGTCACCCGTACGGTCAGACCTTGGCCTTGCCCAGGATGCGGTTCACTGTTGTCCCGCAAACCGGACACTTGCCCTTGGCCATGTTCATTCCGGTCTTCGAGACCTCGACGTGCCCCTCGAAGTCCCGCTTCTCCTTGCACTTGACGCAGTAACCGTTGTAGGTCGTCTGGGCCTGGTCGGCCACGGTGCCCTCCTCGTCTCGTCCGCCGGTCAATGCCGTCCCGGCGGGGTGCCCGGCGGCGGGCCACACGGGGCGCCGGCGCTGGGTCTCACTCCGCGGCCACCTTCGTGACCGCTGGTTCGCGGACCCTACCCAGGTCTGGGCAGTTCCATGTCAGCTGTGCATCGACACTGTGAGCAAGTCGACGTCGAGAGTGTGCATGGCGAAATAGGTCGGATAAGTCAGTTTGGCGGGGACACGCCGACCAAACCCTCACAGCCACCCGTGCGAGTGCCCCCGGCGCGGCCTCCGGCCGGTGATCACCTACGGTGGAGAGGCGTCGTGCGACACCGCCATCAGCGTTCACGAAGGGTGACGAGATGGCGTGGCGGGGCCGTCGTCAAGAAATTTTCCGGACGCCTGGCGACCAATCACCATTTTCTGGGCGCGTGTCGCGTGGTTGACCCTTGCGGACCCCTGGTCAGTACGCATTAGCTTTCCTTCGTGACACGTAGCCGAGGCTGCGCGGGCCAGTGATGGCGGGGACGCGCAAGCCGGTCGTCGAGGTGCGGCGCAGCCAGCGCCGACGACGCACGGTGTCTGCGTACCGTGACGGTGAGCGGGTCGTCGTCCTCATCCCGGACCAGTTCTCCCGAGCCGAGGAGAGCGAGTGGGTCGACCGCATGCTCGCCCGGCTCGCCGCCCGGGAGGGGCGCCTGGCCCGCTCCGATGCCGAGCTGCTGGCCCGGGCGCGCCGGCTCATCGAGCTCTACCTGGCCGAATACCCCACGAAGGCCGTTCCGGCCAGCGTCCGGTGGGTCACCAACCAGAACGGCCGGTGGGGCTCCTGCACCCCTGCCGACCGCAGCATCCGGATCTCGCACCGCGTTCAGGAAATGCCCGACTGGGTGATCGACTACGTGCTGCTGCACGAGTTGGCGCACCTCATCGTGCCCAGCCACAACGCCCGGTTCTGGGCGTTGGTCGGCCGCTACCCGAAGGCGGAACGCGCCCGCGGCTACCTCGAAGGCGTGGCCGCTGCCTCCTGCGCGCCGCTCCCCACCTGATCCAGAGACCCCGAGTCTCCGGGCTGCCGCGCGCCGAGCCCCTCGGAAAGCCCCGCGCCTCGTTAGGAGAGCGCGGTTGGCCTAGATCCACTCGCCTTCCTGAAAACCGCGCTATCGATGCCCTGCGGACACCGCGACTTCCATGAACCCGAGTCGATCATGCCCGCGCGCGCCGTGCGAGACGGCCGTTCGGCGTGCTGGGGCCTGCGGGGTGGTCGGGCGTGCGGGGTCGCTGTTCGGCGCGGCACGGCCGTGCGAGTGAGCGGGTGGTCGGGGCGGCCAGGGTGGGCGCTAGGGTCGGGGGGTGGCACGACGGGTGGTAGTGGCGTTGCTCGGACCGGTTCCCTGGTCGCCGCCGGGCGTCGACCGGACCGAATGGCGAGCGGCGCTCGCGGAAGACGTCATCGACCTGCTCGCCACGCTTAACGAGGTGGAGATCGCCGTCGCGGTCACCCCGGCCGACCGAGCACTCGCCGACGCGTTGGTCTGGCCCGGCACCGCGGTCTACGAGGTCGCCGAGCCGACGCCGAACGCCGTGTTCGCCGCGCTGGAGGGCTACGACCAGGCGGCGGTGCTGGTCGGGGACGTGCCTGACCTGCCCGCACTGACTGTCGGCAAGCTGCTGCGACCGCTCACCACCCGACCCGTCGCGGTGGCTCCGGTCGACGGCGGCGGTCCGGGCCTGCTCGGGGTGGCTGTGCGGCTGCCCGTGCCGGGTTGGCTACCCCCGCTGAACCTGGACACGGCAACGCCGACGGACGTTCGTTCCGGTGCCCCTCGACCGGGGGACGTGGCGGTCACCGCCGGCTGGCGGCGACTGCGCGGCCCGGCCGACCTGGCCACGCTGGACCCGGCCTTCGAGGGTTGGGAGGCGACCCGCGCCCTGCTCTCCGGCTCGGGCCGCCCCGCCTGACCGGCACGCTTCCCGACCGGGGGCCGTCACCTGCTGCCCATCCAGGGCCACCTGCACGCTGGGCGCCCGCCGTCGAGCAGCGCGGGCACCCGGCTTCAAGCATCACGACCCCAGGCATCACGACCCAGGCGTCACGACCCAGGTTTCAGGACTTGGTGTCGTCCTCGCCGTCGGTCTTGTCGGGCTGGCCCGGGGACTTCTCCTCCACCCCACCGGGAGCGGTGAAGTCGAAGCTGTCCAGCTCGCTGAGGTCCATGTCGTTCATCGCGAAGGCGACCGGGTCGGCGAAGTCGTCGTCCGACGGGAGCAGGTCCGGGTGGCCCCACACGGCGTCGCGGCCCTCGATGCCACGGTGCTGGGTGAGCGCCGCCCAGAGTGCCGCGGCCTCGCGAAGGCGCCGTGGGCGCAGCTCCAGGCCGACGAGTGCGGCGAAGGTCTGCTCGGCGGGGCCACCGGCGGCACGGCGACGGCGGAACGCCTCACCGAGCCGGACGACGTTGGGCAGCCGGTCGCTGGCGGCGCTGTCCACGACGTGGCAGACCCAGCCCTCGACCAGGGCGAGTGCGGTCTCCAGCCGGGCCAGTGATGCCTTCTGCGCCGGAGTGTCCTCCGGTGTGAAGATGCCCTCCAGGGCGATCGCCTGCATCGACTCCGGGTCGGTCGGGTCGACCCGGCCCATCGCCTCCTCGATCGCTTCCCGGTTGACCCGGATGCCCGAGGCGTACATCTCGACTGCGCTGAGCACGTGACCGCGCAGCCACGGGACGTGCTGGAACAGCCGCTGGTGGGCGGCCTCACGCAGCGCCACGTAGAGGCGGACCTCGTCCTCGGGAAGCTCCAGGCCCTCGCCGTACGCCCGAATGTTGGCCGGGATCAGCGCGGCCGTGCCGGCCGGGCCGAGCGGCAGCCCGATGTCGCCGGCGGAGAGCACCTCCGCGGCGAGCGAACCGAGGGCCTGGCCCAGCTGACCGCCGAAGAGCGCGCCGCCGAGGGAGGCCACCATCGACTGCATCGGGCCGAGTTGGGCGCGGGCCTCCGGTGGCACCAGGTCGCCCATCGCGCCGACCATGCGGCTGGCCACCGGGTCGCAGAGCTTGCGCCACACGTCCAGCGTCTTGAAGATCCACTCATTGCGGTTCCAGGCGACCGGGGACTGGATGCCGGACGGCCACGCCGAGGCGGGCTCCAACCACAGGTCGGCCAGGCGCAGCGCCTCCTCGACGGCGTTGCGCTCATACGGTGACACCGCCGGGTCGCCGGCGGCCGCGAGCTGGCTGGCTGCTACCTGCCGGGCCAGGTCCCAGTTGACCGGCCCGCTGCCCGGCGCGGAGAGCAGGTGCTGCAACTGCGACATGAACTGCTGCATCTGCGCGGGATCGTTGGGGTCTGGTGGTTGACCACCCGGGAGCGCGAAACCGAACGGAATATCAGGCACGACGTCTACGGTACGCGGGCCGCGCCCCAGGTCGCCGCCGCTGGCGTTGCGCTGAGGGCGAAGTCGCGTGCGCATCCGGCAGGAGGCGTCCGGTCGGTCGGTACGCTCTGCGGCATGAGACGTCGTGGCCTGACGGTCCTGCTCGGTGCCCTGTTCACCGCCCTGCTGAGCATCGGGGTGCTCCGGGTTCCGATCCCGTACGTGGTGCTGGGCCCCGGCCCGACGGTCAACACCCTGGGTACGGCCGACGGCAAGGAGGTCATCCAGGTCACCGGGCGGGAGACCTCGACCTCCGCCGGTCAGTTGCGGTTGACCACGGTGGGTGTGCAGCCCACGGTGCGGTTGCGCGGGGCGATCGCGGGCTGGTTCTCCGACGACGAGGCGGTGGTGCCACGCGAGTTGGTCTACCCGCCGGGGGAGTCGACGGAGCAGGTCGAGCAGCGCAACGCCGAGGACTTCAAGGCGTCCCAGACCAGCGCGGAGACCGCCGCGCTGCGGGAGCTGGGCTTTCCGGTGCAGGTGGTGATCAAGACGGTGTCCGGTGACGGGCCGGCCGCCGGCGAGTTGAAGGCCGGCGACGTGATCACCTCCGTCGACGGTCAGCCGGTGCCGGTGGCCGCGAAGGTCACCGAACTGGTCCGGGCCAAGCCGGCCGGGACGGCGTTGACTATCGGCTACACCCGGGACGGCGTGCCCGCCACGGTGAAGGTGACCAGCCAGGAGCAGGACGGTCGGCCGCGGATCGGCGTCGAGATCGACCAGCAGCAGCCGCACCCGTTCACCCTCGGCATCGACCTGGAGGACATCGGTGGGCCGAGCGCCGGTCTGATGTTCGCCCTGGGGATCGTGGACAAGCTGACCCCGGCCGATCTCACCGGCGGTCAGATCATCGCCGGCACCGGCACCATCGACGACGAGGGCACCGTCGGCCCGATCGGCGGGATCGCCCAGAAGCTGGTCGGCGCCAAGCGCGCCGGGGCCAAGGTGTTCCTCGTGCCGGCGGACAACTGCGCCGAGGCGGTCCGCAATCCGCAGCCGGGTCTGCCCCTGCTGCGGGTGGGTTCGTTGGACGAGGCGATGACCGCTCTGGAGGCGTTGCGCGCGGGTGGTCAGCCGACGCGTTGCTGACCGGTGTGACCGTGCCCCGACACGCTCAGGAACACCCCGTACTCTGGGTGCCTGGTCGGAGCCGATCACATCGAGCGTGCGGAGCCAACAGTGGTAATGCGTAGCAGCAGCCCCCTTCCGAGGATGAGCCGGCGCGGGCGCGTCACCATCGCTGTCCTGGTTGGGGTGTTCGTGCTCTTCACCCTGCTCGGGTGGGGTGTCCAGGCGTGGACCGACTGGCTCTGGTTCGACGAGGTGCGCTACACCGAGGTCTTCACCGGTGTCCTGCTCACCCGGCTGGTGCTCTTCCTGGCCGTCGGTCTCGGCATGGCGGTGATCGTCGGTGGCAACCTGTGGCTGGCCTACCGGTTGCGTCCGCGGCTGCGTCCGCACTCGGTGGAGCAGGCGACGCTGGAGCGCTACCGGATGGTGCTCAGCCCGCGGTTGGGCACCTGGATCGCGTTGACCGCCGCGGTGGTCGGGCTCTTCGCCGGCCTCTCCGCGCAGAACCGGTGGAACCAGTGGCTGCTCTTCCGCAACGGCGGTGACTTCGGGATCAAGGACCCGGAGTTCGGGGTGGACATCGGCTTCTACGTCTTCCAGCTGCCGTTCTGGCGTTACCTGCTCGGCGTCGCCTTCACCGCTGTGGTGCTGGCGGTGATCGGCGCGCTGGCGGTGCACTACCTCTTCGGCGGGGTCCGCCTGCAGGGCGTCGGTGACCGGATGAGCAACGCCGCCCGCGCGCACCTGAGCAGCCTGGTCGCGGTCTTCGTGCTGTTGAAGGCCGTCGCGTATGTGCTGGACCGGCGGGCGATGCTGCTGGAGTACAACGAGGGCGCCAAGTTGTACGGCGCCGGCTACGCCGACGTCAACGCGCTGCTGCCGGCGAAGGAGATCCTGGCCTACATCTCGATCGTGGTGGCGATCGCGATCATCGTGTTCTCCAACGCCTGGATGCGGAACCTGGTCTGGCCGGGGATCTCGCTGGCGCTGCTCGGCGTGTCCGCGGTGGCCATCGGCGGCATCTACCCCTGGGCCGTGCAGACCTTCGAGGTCAAGCCGAGCGCCAAGGACAAGGAAGCGCCGTACATCCAGCGCAGCATCGACGCGACACGAGCGGCGTTCGGGTTGGGGGCCACCGAGACGACCCCGTACGCGGCGAACAACCTCACCCCACCGCCGAACCTGGCCACCGACACCTCGGTGGTGTCGAACGTGCGTCTGCTCGACCCGCAGTTGGTCAGCGAGACGTACACCCAGCTCCAGCAGGTGCGTGGCTTCTACGACTTCGGCCCCAAGCTGGACATCGACCGGTACGGGGTGAACGGGAACGTCTCCGACTACGTGGTCGGCGTCCGGGAGATCAACTACGGCGAGCTGACCGACCAGCAGAACACCTGGATCAACCGGCACACCGTCTACACCCACGGGTACGGGCTGGTGGCCGCCCCGGCGAACCAGGTGGTCTGCGGCGGGCAGCCGTTCTTCGTCTCCGGCTTCCTGGGCGAGAAGACCCAGGAGGCGTGCTCCTCGCAGACCGAGCAGATCACGGCCAAGCAGCCGCGGATCTACTACGGCGAGCGGATGGCGGCCGACGACTACGCGATCGTCGGGCAGTCCGACCCGAACAAGAAGGCCGAGTTCGACCGGCCGGTCGGTGAGGGTGGCGGCGAGTCCTACACCTACACCGGTGAGGGCGGCGTGGAGATCGGCTCCTTCGCCCGGCGGCTGCTGTACGCCATCAAGGAGCAGGAGTCGAACTTCCTGCTGTCCGAGGCGGTCAACAAGGACTCCAAGCTGCTCTACGTGCGTAACCCGCGCGACCGGGTGGAGAAGGTCGCGCCGTTCCTCACGCTGGACGGCGACCCGTACCCGGCGGTTGTCGACGGCCGGGTGCAGTGGATCGTCGACGGCTACACCACGGCGGCCACCTACCCGTACGCCGAGAAGGTCAACCTCCAGACCGAGACCACCGACGAGTTGACCAACCGGGGCACCTTCCAGCTGGCCCGGGAGGACGTCAACTACATGCGCAACTCGGTGAAGGCCACCGTCGACGCGTACGACGGCACCGTGAAGCTCTACGAGTACGACGACACCGACCCGGTGCTCAAGGCGTGGAACAAGGCGTTCGGTGGTGACCTGGTGCTGCCGAAGGCGGATATCCCGGTCGAGCTGACCGAGCACCTGCGCTACCCGGCGGACATGTTCAAGGTGCAGCGCAACCTGCTCACCAAGTTCCACGTGACCAACCCGGGTGACTTCTACTCGGCTCAGGACTTCTGGCAGGTGCCCAACGTGCCGGACGCCCCGGACAGCGGCCAGAAGCAGCCTCCGTACTACCTGTTCACGCAGTTCCCTGGGCAGGAGAGCCCGCGGTTCCAGCTCACCTCGGCGGTCACCCCGAACGGCCGGCAGAACCTCGCCGCGCTGATCTCCGGGTCGTACGTCGAGGGGAAGCCCCGCCTGGAGGTGCTGGAGTTGCCGGACCAGACCCGGATCTCGGGCCCGGTGCAGGTGCACCAGCAGATGACCAACAACGCGAACATCCGTCAGCAGCTCAACCTGCTCTCCAGCAACCAGGCTCAGGTGCAGTACGGCAACCTGCTGTCGTTGCCCTTCGCCGACGGCATGCTCTACGTCGAGCCGGTCTACGTGAAGAGCAACCAGCAGGACGCGTACCCGCTGTTGCAGAAGGTGCTGCTCTCCTACGGTGACGGTGGCTCCTTCGTGGCGCTGGCCGACAACATCAACGACGGCATCAAGCAACTGGTCGAGCAGGGTAAGAAGGCCGGGCAGGGCACGTCGCCGCCTCCGACCACCGGGGGCAACCCCACGACCCCGACGCCGACGCCGACGCCCAGCGGGACCGCCACGCCGGCGCCGACGCCGAGCGCCAGCATCCCGCCGCCGACCGGTGACCTGGCCGTCGCCGCGGACCGGGTGCAGACCGCGATCACCGAGGTCCGGTCGGCGCAGACGTCCGGTGACTTCGAGCGGTACGGGCGTGCGCTGAAGGCCTTGGACGAGGCGCTCACCGCGTTCCAGCAGGCGCAGCAGGCCGCCGGCACTGCCAGTGGTGGCCCGTCGCCGAGCCCCGGCGGCTGATCCACCACAGCCGGGAGCACGTCTCGGAGCCCTCGTCGTCGGACCCACCGGTCCGGACGGCGGGGGCTCCGTCGTGTCCGGTGGTGTCACCGTCTGTCACCTCACCGACAGGTGCGGTCGGGCCGCAACCTGCGGCACCGGTTCGCCGTCCTCATTTGCAACGGGGTGGGATGAGGGGGAGCAGTCGTGAGGGACGCGCAGAGCTTCGATGACTTCTACCGCGGCACGGCGCGGCGGATGGTGCGGTACGGCTATGCGGTCACCGGCGACCACAACGAGGCACAGGACCTGGTGCAGGAGGCGTACGCCCGGGCCTGGCGGCAGTGGGGGAGGTTGTCGGCGCATCCGGCGCCGGAGGCGTGGCTGCGGCTGGTGGTGTCCCGCCTGGCGACCGACCGCTGGCGGCGGCTGGGCGGCCTGCGTGGCGCGCTGCGGCTGGCCGGGCCTCCACCGCCGGTCCCTCCGCCGAACGAGGACAGCGTGCTGCTGGTCCAGGCCCTGCGTCAGGTGCCGGCAACCCACCGGCGGGTGTTGGCGCTGCACTACCTGTTCGACATGCCCGTCGAGGAGATCGCCCGAGAGGTCGACGTGCCGATTGGCACTGTGAAGTCGTGGCTTTCCCGCGGCCGGGCCCGACTCGCCGCGTTGCTGCCCGATCTGGCCGTCGTGGAACTGGAGGCCACCGATGTCGCGTGAACTGTCTGAGCTGTACGGGTCCCTCGCCGCCGCCGCCGACGCTCGCGATCTGGGCGTCCCCGAGGTGCTGCGGCACCAGGCGGACCGTCGGGCCAGGCTGCGTGTCGCCGGGAGCACCCTTGCCGTGGCCCTGGTGGTGGTGGGCGTGGCTGTCGGGACCCAGGTGGTCGCTCCGCAGGCGGCGACCGTACCGTCGCCCGCCGGCACGCCCACGCCGCTGGCGCCGCCATCCGCGTCGCCGTCGCCGAGCGTGACCGGTGGTTCGGCATCACCGCCCGTCTCGCCGACCCCGCCCGGACGCTCCCCGGGTACGACGGCGACGTCTCCCGGTGTCACAGGTGCGGCGCAGCCCAGGACGCCGACCGGCATCCCGGATCGGGCGTTCTTCCGGCTCGCGGCGGCCAACCAGATCGGCATCGCGCCCGAATTCCGGGACCTTGAGGTGCTGCCGGACCTGTGCGGCGCCCGCTACTCGAGTGAGGGGGCGATCGTGCAGCGTCGGACCCGGAACGTGGTCTACAAGCTGCCGCAGAATCCCGGTGCGGGGCACGTCCCGGACGGCACGTACACGCACTCCATCACCATTTACCGGGCCGGGCGCGCCGACGACCTGCTGGACGAGTTGCGGCGGGCGGTGCGCGACTGCCCGCAGCAGGAACGGCCAGGTGACAGCGCGCCGGTGCTGAGCAGGCAGCGGCTGCTCACCGACACCCGCTATGGCGACGAGTCGGTGCTGTTCGAGATGCGCCGCCCGGAACTGGACGTCAACGGCGACCCGACCGGCGTGGAGGACGTACGGCTGATCCGGGCGATCCGGGTCGGCGACGTGGTGACGACCCTCTGGGAGCAGGGCTGGGAGAACACCTCAAGCCAACGGGCGCAGGTCGACGCGGACAGCGCCCGGGCGGTCGCCGCCGTGAAGGTCTGGCTCGGCTGACCGCGGTGGCAGGGTCGCGATCCGGCGGATTCGGATGTCGTTTTGCGGGGGCCGGGGGTGGTGCGCTACGGTTAGCGAGCCGACGCGGGGTGGAGCAGCTCGGTAGCTCGCTGGGCTCATAACCCAGAGGTCGCAGGTTCAAATCCTGTCCCCGCTACGACAGAAAGCCCGTCTCCGGTTCGCCGGAGGCGGGCTTTCGACATTCCGCGGTGTCGGCCGCAGCGGTTGGTGACCCCCGCTGATCATCGCCGGGACGCATGGGTTAGTCTTAACCAGTCGACGCGGGGTGGAGCAGCTCGGTAGCTCGCTGGGCTCATAACCCAGAGGTCGCAGGTTCAAATCCTGTCCCCGCTACAAATGAAATGACATGAGTCCGGCCCCCACATTGTGGGGGCCGGACTTGTTTGATGCCTGGGCGACTGTTGCCGGAACATGTCGCACTCCGGGGCGCTCCGGAAAGATCTCAGTTCCGTGATTCGGCGTGGACCGACGTGCCGGTGTTGCGTCCTTCGGCGAGGATGGGCGCATGTCTTCATTCGGTAAGTGGTGGGGCCGACTCAGCGCGGTCCTCGGTGGGGCCGTTCTGGCGGTCTTCGTGCCCGTCGCGGCCTGGGCGTCCACGGGCACCGGCGAGCTGGTGGTGGAAGCCGCCCGGCGTCGGGGTCGCAGCGGCTTCGGGATCCTTCCGCTGCTCTGCTGTCTGGTGGTGGTCGCGATCGTCGTGTTCCTCGTGCTGCGTCTGATGCGCAACCGTCGCGGCGGCCCGCCGCGCTGACCCGGCAGCCGGTCAGGTCGGTCCACGGCTGCGGGCTGTGGACCGACCTCCGGTGGTCACGCCGCCAGGGCGGCGTTGGCCTGCGCGATGAAACGTGAGGCGGCTGCCCGGGTGCCGGTCCGCTTGACGCGGATGCTCTCCGCGGTGGCGACCAGCAGGGTCCGCACCTTCGCGTGCCCCTTCGGGGGTGGCGCCGGGGCCGGCCCGAGCTGGTCGGCGATGGCCGCGCCGAACGCGGCGGCCCGCTGCTGGGCCGGATCGGTGATGCTGCCCTCGGCGTAGCGGCGGACGGCGAGACTGGCGTTCAGGCCGCGTTCGTGGCCGAGGACGGTGCCGGCCTCGCCATTCGTGGTCAGGAAATTGATCACGTCGGTGACGGTGTCCGGGTGGCGGGTGCCCCGGAACGCGGCCCAGAACATCGAGGCGCGCGCCCACTGCGCACCGGTCGGCCCCGGCAAGCCGACAATGCCCAGCTCGGCCCCGGTGAGCCGCTGCAACTCGGGCAGTTGGTGGGACCACGCGAACGACGCGGCGGTCAACCCGGTCACCACCAGTTGCCGGGACGGCTCGCCGCTGTCGGCCTGATCGACCAGCGCCGCACCCGGCGTGGCCCGCGCCCTGCGGGCCCGCTGCCACAGCTCGAACCAGGCGATCAGCTGTTCCACGCCGAAACCGAGCTGCTTACCCCGGTAGAGCTCGCCGCCCTGTGACCGCAACCAGAGCCAGAGCGCCCGGTAGTCACCGGAGGGGTCCATGGTGCCGGCCACCTGGCCGTCGCTGGCCTCGGTGACCTCTTCCGCCCAGGAGATGTAGTCGGCCCAGCTCATCCCGGCGCGCGGTTCCGGCACCTGCAGCTCCCGCAACAACTCCCGGTTGAAGACCACACCCGCGTGGGTCTGCCCGCCGGCCACCGCCATCGTGCGCCCCTCCACCGTGCCGTAGCGGATCAGCCCCTCCGGCAGGCCCCGCAGATCCAGACGGTGGTCGGCGACCCGGTCGGTGAGGTCGAGGATGATCTGGCGTTGGGCGTACTCGGTCAGCATGGCGTCGTCGATCTGGACCAGGTCCGGTACGTTGCCGCCGGCCGCCTGGGTGGCCAGGCGCTCGTAGTAGCCGTCGGCGCCCTGCCAGGTGACCCGGAAGGTGACCTGGGGGTTGCGCTCCGAGTAGAGCCGCAGGACCTTCTCGGTGAGTGCCGCCCGCCTTGGACCGCCCCACCAGAAGACCGACAGCTCGACCGGCCCGTCCTGGGTCGAGGTGGCGGCGTCGTCGCTGCACCCGGCCAGCCCGCCGGAGGCGAGCAGAGGTGCGCCGAGCACCGCGGTCAGCAGTCGGCGCCGGCCCGGGTCGGCGCCGAGGCGGTCGAACGGGGGTCGAACAACGGGCACGGGGGTCTCCTGGACCTGCGAGGGCGGCGGTCGGACCATTCACGCAGGCAGCGCACGAAGGTGTCAACGTCCGTCCGGTCACCCCCGGCGTGGGTGGTCGAATCAGGCCTTCCGATGTCGCATGGTGTACTAGGGCGCGTGGAACTTCTGCACTCGGGCAAGGTTCGGGACGTCTACGCCGACGGCGATGACCTGATCCTGGTCGCCTCGGACCGCATCTCGATCTACGACGTGGCGCTGCCGACGCCGATCCCGGACAAGGGTCGCCTGCTCACCGCGCTCTCGCTCTGGTGGTTCGAGCAGCTCGCCGACCTGGTGCCGAACCACGTCATCTCGGCAACCGACGTGCCCGCCGAGTTCGCCGGGCGGGCGATCCGCTGCCAGCGGCTGGACATGGTCCCGGTCGAGTGCGTGGCCCGGGGTTACCTCACCGGCGGCGGCCTGCGGGAGTACGAGCAGACCGGCGCGGTGTCCGGCATAACCCTGCCCCGAGGGCTCGGCGAGGCGTCGATCCTGCCCGAGCCGATCTTCACACCGTCGAGCAAGGCGCCGATGGGTGAGCACGACGAGCCGATCACGTACGACGACGTGGTGGACAAGGTGGGTGAGGCCACCGCCGAGCGGCTGCGGCAGATCACCATCGAGGTCTACCGGCGCGGCGCCGAGCTGGCCGCCGACCGGGGCATCCTGATCGCCGACACCAAGCTCGAGCTGGGTTGGGCACCGGACGGCACCCTGGTCCTCGCCGACGAACTGCTCACCTCCGACTCGTCGCGGTTCTGGCCCGCCGAGTCGTACCAGCCGGGCCGTGTGCAGTTCTCCTACGACAAGCAGTACGTGCGGGACTGGGCCACCGGCAGCGGCTGGAACAAGCAGGCCCCCGCGCCGGACGTGCCCGACGAGGTCGTCGAGGCGACCCGCGCCCGCTACATCGAGGTGTACGAGAAGCTCACCGGCAACCGCTGGGAGTGACAGCCGCCTCGGCGGTCACTCCACCCAGTCGAGGGTGCGCTGCACGGCCTTGCGCCAGTTGTGCAGCTCCCGGTCGCGCAGCTCCGGGGCCATGGTGGACTCCCACTGGGCATCGGAGCGCCACTTCGCCCGCAGGGTGGCCAGATCCGGCCAGAAGCCGACCGCCAGGCCGGCCGCGTACGCGGCACCCAGACAGGTGGTCTCGGTGATCCGGGACCGGACCACCGGCACGTCGAGCACATCGGCGAGGAACTGCATGAGCAGCCCGTTGGCGGTCATCCCGCCGTCCACCCGGAGCCGGCGCAGTGCCACGTCGGAGTCGGCATCCATCGCGTCGACCACCTCGCGGGTCTGCCAGGCCGACGCCTCCAGCGCGGCCCGCGCCAGGTGCCCCTTGGTGATGTAACCGGTCAGACCGGCGATCACCCCACGGGCGTCGGTGCGCCAGTGCGGGGCGAACAGTCCGGAGAACGCGGGCACCACGTAGCAGCCGCCGTTGTCGTCCACGGTGCGGGCCAAATCCTCCACCTCCGCGGCCGTGGAGATCAGCCCGAGGTTGTCGCGCAGCCACTGCACCAACGAGCCGGTGACCGCGATCGCGCCCTCCAGGGCGTACGCCGGCGGTTGCCCCTTGATCTGGTAGGCGACCGTGGTGAGCAGGCCGTGCGTCGACGGGACCGGGGTGGCGCCGGTGTTGAGCAGCAGGAAGCTCCCGGTGCCGTAGGTGCACTTCGCCTCGCCCGGCTGAAAGCAGGTCTGCCCGAACAGGGCGGCCTGCTGGTCTCCGAGAGCGCTGGCCACCGGCACCCCGGCGAGCACGCCGGTGGCGGTGCCGTACACCTCGGCGGAGCAGCGGATCTCCGGCAGCATCGCCGCCGGGACGCCCATCGCGTCCAGCAGGTCCGGAGCCCAGTCGAGGGTGGTGAGGTCCATGAGCATGGTCCGGCTGGCGTTGGTCACGTCGGTGACGTGCTCCCCGGTCAGCTTCCAGATCAGCCAGCTGTCCATGGTGCCGAAGAGCACCTCGCCGCGCTCCGCGCGCTCGCGCAGGCCGTCGACCTCGTCCAGCAGCCAGCGCAGCTTCGGGCCGGCGAAGTATGTGGCCAGCGGCAGGCCGGTGCGGGCCCGGAACCGCTCCTCGCCGTACGCCGAGGCCAGCTCGCGCAGCAGCGGCCCGGTCCGGGTGTCCTGCCAGACGATGGCATTGGCCACCGGGCGGCCGGTGGCCCGGTCCCAGACGAGGGTGGTCTCCCGCTGGTTGGTGATGCCCACGGCGGCCAGGCCGGCCGGGTCGGTGCCGGCGGACCGCAGCGCCTCGGAGACCACCTGCTGGACGTTGTCCCAGATCTCCTCGGCGTCGTGTTCCACCCAGCCTGGTTGAGGGAAGATCTGCCGGTGTTCGCGCTGGGCAACGGCGACGATGTCCCCGGCGGAGTCGAAGACGAGGCACCGCGAGGAGGTGGTGCCCTGGTCGATGGCGGCGACGTACTGGGGGGTCACCGCAGCACCGTACCCGGACCGGCGTTCGGTGCGACAGGCGTCACGACCGGTTGCGGCCCGCCGCCGAAGGCCGCCGCCCGGGTCGCCTACGATGTGCGAACGTGCGCGACATCGCCGTTTTCAGTGGAACTGCCCATCCCGACCTGGCCGCCGAGATCTGTGCCCACCTCGGGGTGCCGCTGCATCCGGTGCGGGTCTCCCGATTCGCGAACGACTGTCTGGAAGTGCAGTTGCAGGCCAACTGCCGGGAGCGGGACGTCTTCCTGATCCAGCCGCTGGTGCCGCCCGTGCAGGAGAATCTGGTCGAGCTGCTGCTGATGATCGACGCGGCGCGGGGCGCCTCGGCCGGCCGGATCACGGTGGTGCTGCCGCACTACGCGTACGCCCGCTCCGACAAGAAGGACGCCCCGCGGATCTCGATCGGCGCCCGGCTCGTCGCCGATCTGCTCGTGTCGGCCGGCGCGGACCGGGTGCTCGCGATGACCCTGCACTCGCCGCAGGTGCACGGCTTCTTCAGCGTCCCGGTGGATCACCTGCACGCGCTGCGGGAGCTGGCCACCCACTTCCAGCGCTACGACCTGAGCAACACCGTGGTGGTCTCACCCGACCTCGGCAACGCCAAGGAGGCGGCGGCCTTCGCCCGGTTGCTCGGCACACCGGTCGCGGCCGGCGCGAAGCAGCGGTTCAGTGACGACCGGGTCAAGATCAGCGCGGTGATCGGCGAGGTAGCCGACCGGGACGTCATCGTGCTGGACGACGAGATCGCCAAGGGCAGCACTGTTGTCGAGTTGATGGAGCATCTGCGGGGCCTGAAGGTCCGGTCGATCCGGCTGGCCTGCACGCACGGGCTGTTCTCCGGCGACGCCCTCCAGCGGCTCAGCGACCAGGAGGGCGTCCTGGAGATCGTCTGCACCAACACGGTGCCCATCGCGGACGCCAAGCGGGTGCCGAAGTTGCAGGTCCTGTCGGTGGCGCCCGCCCTGTCCGAGGCGATGCGCCGGATCCACAACGGGGAGTCCGTTTCGGCGCTGTTCGCCTGAGCCGCAGCCGCAAGCCGTCCCCCGCAGCCGCAAGCCGTTCCCGCAGCCGCAAGCCGCAGGTTGCAGCTGCTGGGAGCGGCTGCGGAGGATCAGCGGGTGGTGCGGTCGTGGCTGACGAGGCCCGCGGTGATCCGGACGGTGGTGCCGGCGGAGCTGGAGACGACCTCCATGGCGTCGGTCAGCTCGCGGGCCAGCCAGAGGCCCCACCCACCGGCGGTGTCCGGGGCCGGCCGACTGCGGTCGCCCAGCCGCTGCGGGCTGATCCCGTGCCCGTGGTCGGCCACCTCGCAGACCAGCAGGCTGGACTCGTGCCAGAGGCGCAACCATCCACGCCCGCCGCCGTGCCGGACCGCATTGGTGATCAACTCGTTGATCGCGAGCACGAAGTCGTCCAGCCGTTGGCCGGTGAGTCCGCAGGCATGCGCGCATGAGGTGACCGAGTGTCGAATCTCGGTCACCTGGGCCTGGTCGAAGGCCTCGGCGATCAGGAGGGCAGGTTCGATGGGCACAACCGTACGCGGTGCGTGCGGATCTGCGTTCGTCATGGGCCCGTCCCGGCGGCGGATCTCGGAGTATTTCGCGGCTTTTCCACCGTACGTCAGGGTTTCCCGAACCGCACTCGCTGCTCGCCGTGCGGTGGACGGGTTATGGCATCCTGACCGCCATGCCGTCGCCGCCGGGTGGATTCGAGGTGCCGCTGTGGCGTGCGCTGGCGGTGTTCCGGCTGGCGTCCCTGGCGTACGTCTGCGTGCTCGCGGTGCGCGACGCCGACCGGTACGACCACCCGTACGCCGTCGGCGCCCTGATCCTGGTGATGGCGGCCTGGACCGCGGCGACCGCGGTCGGGTACGCCCGGCCGGCCTGGCGGCGCTGGCCGCTGCTGCTGGCCGACCTCGGGGTGGTGCTCGCCATCGTGCTGGCCACCCCGTGGGTGGTCGGTCGGGCGGCGCTCGCCACCGGCGTACCCACCATGGGGGTCGCCTGGATGGCCGGCCCGGTGCTGGCCTGGGCCGTCTCCGGTGGTCGGCGGCGGGGCACGGTCGCCGCGCTGCTGGTTGCCGGCGCGGACCTGACCACCCGGGAGCGGATCGGCCAGTCCTCGTTCACCGGGGTCATCCTGATGCTGCTCGCCGGGGTGGTGGTCGGGCACGTGGCCCGGCTCGCGGCGAGCGCCGAGGAACGGCTGCAACGCGCTGTGGAGTTGGAGGCCGCCACCCGGGAGCGGGAGCGGCTGGCCCGGGGCATCCACGACTCGGTGCTCCAGGTGCTGGCGATGGTGCAGCGGCGGGGTGCCGACCTGCCCGGTGAGGCGGGCGAGCTGGCCCGGTTGGCCGGCGAGCAGGAGGCCGCGTTGCGGGCACTGATCGCCGGCACCAGCCTGGCGAGCGCTGCCGTGCTCCCCGACGGCACCGAGGCGGCGGCTGTGGACCTGCGGACCCTGCTCGGCCGGTACGCCTCGGCGGCGGTGGTGCTCTCCGCCCCGGCCACCCCGGTGCCGCTGCCTCGCCGGGTGGCGGGGGAGTTGGCCGCCGCGACCGGCGCGGCCCTGGACAACGTGGGGCGGCACGCCAGCGGGCGGGCCTGGGTGTTGATCGAGGATGAGGGGGCGACGGTGACCGTGTCGATCCGCGACGAGGGGCCGGGCATCCCGGAAGGCCGGTTGACCGAGGCGGCCGCACAGGGTCGGCTCGGCGTGAGCCAGTCGATCCGGGGTCGGGTGGCCGACGTGGGCGGGACGGTTCGGATCGTGTCCGCCCCCGACGCCGGCACCGAGATCGAGCTGACCGTGCCGAGGGCACAGCGGTGACCCCGACCCGGGTGATGGTGGTCGACGACCACCCCATGTGGCGGGAGGGGGTGGCCCGCGACCTCACGGAGGCGGGCTTCCTGGTGGTGGCGACCAGCGGCGAGGGCCGGCAGGCCGTCCGGGTGGCCGCCGCCGCCCGGCCCGACGTGGTCGTCCTCGACCTGCAACTACCGGACATCTCCGGCGTCGAGGTGATCCTGGGTCTGCGTGCGGCACTGCCCGACGTGCGGGTGCTGATGCTCAGCGCCAGCGGCGAACAGCAGAGCGTGCTGGACGCGGTCAAGGCAGGGGCCACCGGTTACCTGGTGAAGTCCACGGCGCCCGCCGAGTTCCTCGACGCGGTCCGCCGCACCGCGGCCGGCGAGGCGGTCTTCACCCCCGGCCTGGCCGGGCTCGTCCTCGGCGAGTACCGCCGGCTGGCCGCCCGGCCGGGGCAGCCGGCCGACCCTGCCGGCGGTGCGCAGTCCGCAGCGCCCCGGCTCACCGAGCGGGAGACGGAGGTGCTGCGGCAGGTGGCGAGAGGGCTGTCGTACAAGCAGATCGCGCAGCGGCTCGGGCTGTCGCACCGCACGGTGCAGAACCACGTGCAGAACACCCTGGGCAAGCTGCAACTGCACAACCGGGTCGAGC
This sequence comes from Micromonospora sp. C81, assembly GCF_018070425.1. Taxonomy (NCBI): domain Bacteria; kingdom Bacillati; phylum Actinomycetota; class Actinomycetes; order Micromonosporales; family Micromonosporaceae; genus Micromonospora; species Micromonospora sp. C81. The sequence goes on along the minus strand of NZ_JAGPXS010000019.1, from coordinate 87,743 downwards.
TGACCCGGTACGCCATCGAACGTGGCCTGGACGACTGACCCTCCTCAGACCGAGCGCGGCGGCTCCGTCTCGTGGATGGCCAACTCCTCGGCGGTCGCCCCGCCGCCAGCCGAACCCGCGTCGTACGCCACCGAGTCGGTCTCCTGGTCGGTGTGCGCCCCCTCGTCCGGCTCCACCAGCCGGCCGACGGTGGCGTCGGCCACCGTGCCGAGCTGACCGTGGTCGTAGAGGGAGACCGGTGAGTTCGGGTCCGAGGTGGGCCCCGGGTCCATCACGTCGGCGTCCAGCTGGGCCTCCGCCGCGGCTTCCAGATTGTCCGCCTCGAAGGCGATCTTCGGGTCGATCGTCCCGGCCAGCGGGTCGTCGGCCGGGCGCTCGTAGACCTCCCGGTCGAGCTTGTAGTCCAACGACTCACCGTCGAGCTGCTCCTCGGCGGTCGTCCCGAACCGGTCCACCGCCACCGGCGTACGGTCGCCGGGCAGTTGGGCCGGGTCCGGGCCGTCCGCCTCGCGCCCGGTGAGGACGTCGTCGTTGGCGGTCGAGTCGTCATCGGCGGTGTCGGGCAGGCCTTGCGCCTCGGTGTCGGACACGGGGGTCGGGTACTCGTTGTCGCGCATGTCTGATCACTACCCGCTGCCCTCCCGCCATAACCGGAGCACCGCAGGCTGTGCGGTGGCGAAACCGGCACCGGCGGCGAAACGCCCCGTCAGCCGAGGTGGGCGACCTCGTCGTCCGGGTGCAGGATGCACCAGACGACCTTGCCGTCCGGTATCGCGCTGCTGCCCCAGCGGCGAGCCACCGTGTCGATCAGCAGCAGGCCGCGGCCGCCGGCCCGGTTCGGCGGGGACAGCCCGGCGAACGTCGGCAGACGCGAGGAGTGGTCGCGGACCGCAAGGTGCAGGGTGCTGTCCTGCGGAGCGAGCCGTACGGTCATCGGGGTCCGGGCGTGCGCCACCACGTTGTTCACCATCTCGGTGAGCGCGATGCAGGCCGGGTCGACCAGCATCGGCATGCCCCAGCGTTGGCAGCCGGTGGTGACCAGCTCGCGGGCCTGCCGGGCGGCTCCCACCGTCGGGGCCAGGTCGGCGGTGAGCACCGCCGCCAGCGGCGTCGCCGCGACCGCGGCCAGCGCGCCGTCGAGCGTCGGAAAGGCGGGCACGCCAGCGAGCGCGGGGTCCGGGTGGGCGGGTCCGTCGACCGTCGGATCACACAGCAGCAGGTCCGCGGCGGGCCAGTCGGCCACCTCCCGGCGAACCTCGGCGAAGACGCCTCGCCCGACCTCATCGGCGATGCACAGCCCGGTCACGTCGGCCACCACCGGGCCCGGCCGGTCCGCGAGTCTGGCGAGCAGCGCGCCGCGTACCGCCTCGGCTCCGGCGGCGTCGAGCACACCGGTCAGCCGGACCACCGCCGACGACTCGTCGATCTCCACGAGACAGTTCGACATGATCGCCTCATTGTGCGCGCCGGTCACCGTTCGCGCATTCGGGCGGTCGATGCCGGTCATCAGCGGACCGACCGGGATCGGCGGTTGATCGCGGCCATGGTGCCGACGGCGGTGCCGGCGGCGGCGAGACCGAACGCGGCGGTCATCCGCACCAACTGACGCCGTCGGCCGTTCCAGCCGCCGTCCCGGCGGGCCTGGGCGTCGGCGTGGAACACGTTGCCGCTGCTGTCCACCCGAGCGCCCGGACCGAACTGGGTCCGCTGGAGGTACCAGCCGAGGGTGCGTTCCACCAACGCGGGCGCTAGCCGCCACTGCAGGCCGATCAGCCGGGCCGCGCCACCGGCGTACGCCTCCCGGCGAGGCCGGCGCAGCAGCCGGACGATGGTCTCGGCGACCACCTCCGGCGGGTAGATCGGCGGCGGTGGCACCAGTTCCCGGCCGGTGTGGTTGGCCGTGTGCCGGAAGAACGGGGTGTCGATGGTGGCCGGCAGCACGGTGCAGACCGAGATCTGACCACGGCCGGTGACCCGCAGCTCCTGCCGGACCGTGTCGGCGAGCCCTCGGATGCCGTGCTTGCTGGCGTTGTACGCCGACTGGTACGGCATGGCCACCTCGGCCAGCACCGAGGCGTTGTTGACCAGGACACCGCCACCGGCCGCCCCCAGGTGGGGCAGGGCCGCCTTGATGCCGTGCACCGCTCCGAGCAGGTTGACCTCCAGCACCCGCCGGAACTCGGCGACCGGGATCTCGTCGAACAGGCCCACCGCGCTCACCGCGGCGTTGTTCACCCAGGCGTCGATCCGGCCGAACTCGGCCGCCGCCCGCTCGGCCAGTCGTTGCACCGACTCCAGATCGGTCACATCGGTCGGTACGACCAGCGCCTGGCCGCCCAACTCGCGGCAGCGCTGCGCGACCTGTCGTAGGGCCGGCTCGCTGCGGGCGGCCAGCACGACGGCGGCACCCCGGCGGGCCAGGGCATACGCGGTCGCCGTACCGATCCCGCTGGAAGCGCCGGTGATCACCACGGTCGAATCGTCGAGGGTGCGGGTCAGCGGCATTCTTGAGCGGTACCCCCGCCCGGGCCAGGTCATACCACTCAGAGCTTGTCGATCATCGTCGAACTTGGCTGCCTGTGCCGCTTGTGATTGCTGTGCCGCAAGTGTCGGTGGCACTCGGGGGGACTCTTCCTGATCTGCCAGGTTTCGACTCCGGGTCGCGGGGTTAATGGGACGCTCTGACCGGGAGGACCACTGCCGAGGAAAGATCGCAGGGAGGTGACCCATGCGCGTCGGCCTCGTCTGCGCGCACGCCAGTTCGTACCGCCACGCCGACGGCCCACCGGTCGGCACCCGACAGCACATTGCGCGGGTTGCCGCCGAGTTGGCCGAACGAGGCCACGACGTACGGCTCTACGAGCGCCGGGACGATCCCGGCCTGCCGGCGACGGTCAACGTCGACGGCTACCAGGTGCACCAGGTGCCCGCTGGCCCGCCCACCCCACTGCCCACCGCCGAGCTGATCCGGTACGTGACGGAGTTCGGCCGCTGGTTGACCGACGAGTGGGCCGGCGCCTGGCGGCCCGAGGTGGTGCACGGGCACTACTGGGTCGGGGGCCTGGCCGCCGCGCACGCCGTTCGCGAGACCGACATCCCGGTGGTGCAGACGTTCCACTCACTCGGCATCGAGCAGTTGCGCCACCTGGGCGGCCGCTACGACGGGCCGGGGGAGCGGATCACGCTGGAACGCGCGCTGACCCGCGCTGTGGACATCGCTGTGGCGCAGTCGAACGACGAGGTAGACGAGCTGACCCGGATGGGTCTGCAACGCAGCTCGGTGGCCCTGGTGCCCCCGGGGGTGGACATCGAGCAGTTCCACCCCGACGGCGAGGCGGCACCACGCGAGCAGCGGTCCCGCATCCTCTCGGTCGGCTCGCTGTCCGCGGGGCACGGCCAGGAGGACCTGATCCGGGCGATGCGGCTGGTCGGCGACGCCGAGCTGGTGATCGCCGGTGGGCCACCGGCCGACCAACTGGCCAACCACGCCGAGGCGCGGCGGCTGCGCGAGCTGGCCGAGCAGGCCGGCGTCGTCGACCAGGTACGGCTCGTCGGCGCGGTGCCGCACGACCAGATGGCCACCTGGTACCGGTCGGCGGACGTGGTCGCCTGCACCCCGCACTACTCCTCGGCCGGGCGGGTCTCGCTGGAGGCGATGGCCTGCGGCGTGCCGGTGATCGGCTACGCGATGGGTGGCCTGGCCGACGCCGTCGTCGACGAGGTCACCGGCAAGCTCGTGCCCCCCGGCGACGTGCGGGCACTCGCGGTCTCGATTCGTCGGCTGCTCGCCGACAACGCCGGTCGGTTCGCGTACGGGCACGCCGCGGTGGACCGGGTCCGCAGCAGCTACACCTGGGAGCGGACCGCCGGGGCGCTGGAGCGCCTCTACGAGCGGGTGGTGAGCCGCCGCAAGCCGGTCGAGGCCTGAGCGGCAGGTCGGGCGACCCGGTCGGTCAGCCGGGACGGGTCGCCGCGACCATTGCCCGGTCACGACTGCGCGTCGGCGGGCGCTGCTGCTGCGGCTGGGCGTACCGGGTCAGCCCGATCACGGCGGCCAGGGTGACCAGGAAACCGACTGCCGCCAGCCACTCCCGGCCCGGCCAGATCTTGTCGTTGAGCAACAGCAGGCCGACGATCGCGGCCGGCACCGCACCGGCGGCGTCCATCGCGGCGACCGCAGCGGTCGTCGAGCCGCGCTGCATGGCCAGGCCGAGCAGCAGCTGACCGACGATCGAGTGGGCGATCAGCAGGTAGAACAGCGGGTGGGCGAGGAACGCCTCGGCGGACGACGCGGATGCCAGTGGCCGGGCCGCGACCGCGGCCGAGCTGAACGCCAACCCGGCCAGCGAGCCGAGGGCCACCGAACCTTGCGCCCCGTGCAGCCGGACGGCGAAGACCCCGAGCACCGCGATGACACCGAGTGCCACCAGCAGGGCGATCGAGCCGGCGGTGCCGAGCTGCTTCGACGGCGCCGGGCGGGCGGACAGCACCAGGGCGGTGATCCCGGCGAAGAGCAGCGCCAGCAGCACCACCTCCGCAGCCGGTAGTCGCCACTTCAGCACCAGCACACCGAGGATGGCTGTCACCCCGAGCCCGGCCGCGACGCTGGCCTGCACGAGGAACAGCGGAAGGTCCCGTCGGGCCAGGAAGGCGAACACGAAACCGCCGATCTGGCAGCCCAGACCGATCAGGTACGTCCGGTGCCCGGCGAGGCGCAGCAGCAGGCCCGGATCGAAGGTGTGGTGAACCGTGGTGCGGGCCGCCGCCACCGACTGGAGAAGGTTGGCGAAGCCGTACGCGACGATCATCGTCGCGAGAAAACACCAGCCGGAGGAGACCACCTGGCGAGGATAGAGGTTGCCGGGGGTCAGCGCTCGGCTGGGCGATCGAGCCTGGTGAGGATGTCGCGGTGCAGCACACCGTTGGTGGCCACCACACTGCTGTCGGTGCCCGGCGCGCCGGCCGGGGCCGGTCGACCGGACAGATCCGTGACCGTGCCACTCGCCTCGGTGATGATCGGGACCAGCGCCGCCACGTCCCACAGGGACAGTTCCGGCTCGACCATCACGTCCAGTGCGCCCTCGGCCAGCAGCATGTAGCCGTAGAAGTCGCCGTACGCCCGACTGCGCCAGGTGGCCCGCATCAGGTCCAGCATCGCGTCGAGCCGACCGGCGCGCTCCCAGCCGTCGAGTGACGAGTAGCAGAAGCTGGCGTCCGCGATGTCCCGGACCGCGGAAACCCCGATCCGCTCGCCGGCGGCCGGGCCGTGACCGGCGTACGCGCCCGCGCCCGCGCTGGCCCACCAGCGCCGCCCCAGCGCCGGGGCGGACACCACGCCGACCGCTGGCCGGTCGCCGTCGTAGAGCGCGATCAGGGTGGCCCAGACCGGCACGCCCCGGACGAAGTTCTTGGTGCCGTCGATCGGGTCGATGATCCACCGGCGGCCGTCCGGGTCGGTGGACGGCCCGGCGCCGTACTCCTCACCGAGCAGCCCGTCCGCCGGCCGGTGCTCGGCCAGCAGGCCACGGATCTCCCGCTCCACTGCGGTGTCCGCGTCGGAGACCGGGGTCAGGTCGGGCTTCGCCTCGACCCGCAGGTCGAGCGCGCGGAACCGGGCTGTGGAGATGGCGTCGGCCCGGTCGGCGAGCAGGTGGGCGAGGGCGAGGTCGTCGGCGTACCCGGTCATCCCGGCAACCTAGCCGACGCCCGCCGACTCACTCGTCGGGGCCGCGCCGGTCACCCTCGCCGGGCCCGCGCTGGTCGCTCTCGCCGCGCGAGTCACCCTCGCCGGCGCGGGAGGCGAGCAACCGGCGGTACGACGCCAACCGGCGCGGGTCGGCCTTGCCGGCGGCCACCCAGGCGTCCAGCCCACAGGCGGCCTCGTCGGTCGTGTGCTGACAGTTGGGCGGGCAGTCGACGGTGCCCTCGACCAGATCCGGGAAGCCGTGCAGCAGGCTGTCGGCCGAGACGTGGGCCAGACCGAAGCTGCGGATGCCGGGGGTGTCGATGATCCAGCCGGGGTCGGTGTCGACGCCGGGCACCGGTGGCAGCCGCAGCGCCACCGCGCTGGTGGAGGTGTGCCGCCCACGGCCGATCGCGCTGACCACGCCGACCGCGCGCAGCGCGTCCGGGACGAGGCGGTTGACCAGCGTCGACTTGCCCACCCCGGAGTGCCCGACCAGCACCGACACCTTGCCGCTCAGCAGCGTGCGCAGCGCGGACAGGTCGGAGTCGGGGCGGTTGAGCACGTACGGCAGCTCCAGCTCGGTGTAGTAGCCCAGCACCTCCTCCGGCCCGGCCAGGTCGGCCTTGGTGAGGCAGAGCAGCGGCTCGACGTCCGCGTCGTACGCGGCCACCAGGCAGCGGTCGATGAACCCGGTGCGCGGCGGTGGGTCGGCCAGCGCGCTGACGATCACCAACTGGTCGGCGTTGGCCACCACCACCCGTTCCAGTCGGCCCTCGGCGGTGGTCTCGTCGTCGTCGGCGGTGCGGCGCAGCACCGAGCGTCGCTCGGCGATCCGGACGATGCGGGCCAGGGCGCCTTCCGCGCCGGACGTGTCCCCGACCAGGCTGACCCGGTCACCGACCACCACCGACTTGCGGCCCAGCTCGCGGGCCCGCATCGCGGTGACCGTGGGCAGCTCGGCCCCGACCACGCCGCGCTCGGCTCCGGACAGCACGCAGGTGTAGCGCCCACGGTCGACGGCGATGACGAAGCCGTCCACGGCGTCGGAGTGCTGGGGTCGGGTGCGCGTACGCGGGCGCGACGACTTTCCGGGCCGTACCCGTACGTCGTCCTCGTCGTACTCGCGCCGTCTGGTCGCCAGGACCTGTCCTCTTCTCGCGTCAGCTCTTGCCGGTCACCATCGCTGACCATAGTGCCGGGAACTCGGGCATGGTCTTGGAGGTACACCCCACGTCGTCGACCTCGATGCCGGGCACGGCGAGACCGGTCACCGCTGCGGCGTGCGCCATCCGGTGGTCGTGGTAGGTGCGGAACACCCCGCCGCGCAGTGGCCTGGGCCGGATCTCCAGCCCGTCCGGCGACTCGGTCACATCCGCCCCGAGTGCGGTGAACTCGCGCGCGAGCGCGGTCAGCCGGTCGGTCTCGTGGCCACGGATGTGCCCGACGCCGGTGAACACCGACGGCGAGTCGGCCAGCATGGCGAGCGCGGTCAGCGCCGGGGTCAGCTCGCTGACGTCGGAGAGGTCGGCGGTCAGGCCGTGCACCACGCCGGTGCCCCGGACGGTCAGCCCGCTGGTGGAGAGGGTGACCTCGCCGCCCATCCGCTGGAGCAGCGAGCGGAGCTGCTCGACCGGCTGTGAGCTGCTGCGCGGCCAGCCCTGCAGGGTCACCTCGCCGCCGGTGACCAGGGCCGCGGCGAAGAACGGCACCGCTCCGGAGAGGTCTGGCTCGATCTCCCAGCCGCGCCCGGTGAGGGGGCCGGGCTCGACGGTCCAGACGTCGGGCGTGCTGTCGTCGACGGCCGCGCCGGCGGCCCGCAGCATCTGCACCGTCATCCGGAGATGCGGCGCGGACGGCACCGGCGGGCCGACGTGGCGCACCACGACGCCCCGGTCGAAGCGCGGGGCGGCCAGCAGCAACCCGGAGACGAGCTGGCTGGAGGCGGACGCGTCGATCACCACCTCACCGCCGGTGACCCGGCCGGTGCCGAGCACTGTCAGCGGGAGGCTGCCCGAGCCGGTGACGTCGATGCGGACACCCAGCGACCGCAGCGCCTCGATCAGCGGACCGAGCGGTCGGGTGCGGACGTAGGGGTCGCCGTCGAAGGTGACCTGCCCGTCGGCCAGCCCGGCCACCGGCGGCACGAACCGCATCACGGTGCCGGCCAGGCCCACGTCCACGTGCGCGGGGCCGACCAGCGGGTGCGGTCGGACCAGCCACTGCTCGTCGTCGCTGATCGACACGTGCGCGCCCATCGCGCGCAGACCGGCGGCCATCAACTCGGTGTCGCGGGCGCGGAGCGGCCCGGCCAGCGTCGACGGGCCGGCGGCCAGTGCGCTGAGCACCAGGGCGCGTGCGGTCATCGACTTGGAACCGGGCAGGCGCAGCGTCGCCGCCACCGGGTCGGACGCGGTCGGTGCGGTCCACGGCTGCGGCGGCCGGGTCGCTGTCAGGTTCCCCACGGTTACATTCTGCCGTGCCGGCTGGTGGACAGTGTGGCCCGGCGGGTCGTACTCCCGGTTGGCGGGACAGCCGACGGGGCCTCCGACGCGTTAGCGTGTGGCCCATGTGCGGCAGGTACGCGACGACCCGGAGCTCCGGCGAGCTCGGCGCGCTGTTCGAGTCGTCCGACGACACCGAGGGCGTGGTCCGTCCGGACCACAACGTCGCGCCGACCGACCGGGTGCCCCTGGTCCGGATGAGCCCGGAGGGACATCGCAGTCTCTGTGTCGGTCGCTGGGGTCTGTTGCCGCACTGGTCCCGTTCCGCCGCCGGGGCCGCCCGCATGATCAACGCGCGGGCGGAGACGGTGGCCACCAGCCGGGCGTACGCCGGGTCGTTCGCCCGCCGCCGCTGCCTGGTCCCGGCCGATGGCTGGTACGAGTGGGTCCGTCAGCCCGACGGCCGGCGACAGGCCTACTACATGACTCCCACCGACGGCTCGGTTCTGGCCCTGGCCGGCATCTGGTCGGTCTGGGAGTCCGGTGCCGACTCCCGGCTCACCTTCAGCGTGTTGACCACCGCGGCGCTCGGCGATCTGGCCGAGGTGCACGACCGGATGCCGGTGCTGTTGCCGCCCGAGCGTTGGTCGTCGTGGCTGGCGCCGACCGACGAGCCGGAGCGGTTGCTCGTTCCGGCGTCGGCGGAGCGGCTGGCGGGGTTGGAGATCCGACCTGTGGGGGCGGCGGTGGGCGACGTTCGCAACGACGGGCCACAGCTGATCGCCCGCGTGTCGGTGCCGCCGACGGTGACACCGCAGGAGCTGACCCTGTTCTGACGCCGCCGCGCATTGTCAGGCACCGATTTGACAGGGTTGCGCGCGATTCGTCTCCTGGCTGTTCAGTCATGTTCCCGGCAGACCCTTGTCCCGATGTTGCGAAGTGCGATAGAACACAGCGCCGGTAGTGGCTGTCGATTCGCACGGGGCGGACGACGTCCACCGTTTTTGCCGGTCCCACGGGGGAGGTGGGTGGATTGACACGAGCGCGTATGCCCCGCCCGCACGAGGTGGCTGCGGCGCGGCGAGATCCGCGACTGCTGCGAGCGGTGCGGGAACGGCAACAGGACGATGCATGGCGCACCAGAGGCACCTGTCAGAGCGTCGATCCGGAGACATTCTTTCCGGCACCGAACGAGCCGGCGGACGCCGCTGTCGCGCTGTGCCGCGGCTGCGACGTGCAGGGGTCCTGTCTGGCCTGGGCCCTCGACGTCGGTGACTGCCACGGTGTGTGGGGTGCGACCACGCCCCGCGAGCGGCGGGCGATGCTGGTCGCCTGGCGTGGCGAGGTCGAGCCGGACCCGGACGCCGTCGACGATCCCGGCCCGCCGGTACGGGACCGGCTGCTCACCCTGGTTCCGCTGAGCTGACCAACGGCCCGGTCCGTCACGCGTCGTCTGCCAGGCGGCGCAGAATGGGTCGGTGCCAACCAGCGACGAGATCGACACTCCGCGCGGTCCGGCGGGGATCACCACGGACCTGCCGGACCGCCCTGCCACCGCTCTGCTCGTGCTCGGGCACGGAGCGGGCGGCAGCATCGACGCGCCCGACCTGCTCGCGGTACGCGACGCGTCGGTCGCGGCCGGCCTGGCGGTGGTCCGGGTGACCCAGCCCTACCGGGTCGCGGGTCGACGTGCCCCGGCACCGGCGGGTCATCTCGACGAGGCGTGGACGGCGGTGCTCGCCGTGCTGCGCGACCGGCACGCCGACGTGCCGTCGGTGCTGGTCGGCGGTCGTTCCAGCGGCGCGCGGGTCGCCTGCCGGACGGCGGGCGCGGTGGGGGCGGTCGGTGTGGTCGCGTTGGCCTTTCCGCTGCACCCGCCCGGGCGGCCGGAGCGTTCGCGTGCCGCCGAACTGGCCACCGGCCTGCCGACGCTGGTCGTCAACGGCGACCGGGACCCGTTCGGGACGCCGGAGCCGTCGCCGGCCGTGCAGGTGGTGAGCCGTCCCGGGGAGACGCACGACCTCCGGCGGGACCCGGCCGGCACCGCGGGCGTCGTCCGGGACTGGCTGCGGGCCCGGGGCTGGACGGCCGACTGACCCGGCTCGCCCGCCCGACCGTTTCCGGTGCCGGGCGAGGGTCGTTGCATCCGGTGGTGGCACCGGCCCGATCCGGACCGACGGCACCAGTCCTCCCAGGCCCTTCCTGGTCCCAGCGCCGGCCGCCGTCGGGGCCGGGACCAGGAACGGGAGGGCCGGGTGGAATGCCCCAGTGGTCATCTCGCGTTACCAACCCTGGACGACTTTTCTGCGAGGGGGGTGACCGGTGCCGACCGAGACACGGAGCCTGGAACGGGACGAACGGGACGCCCGGCAGCTGAAGCAGCTGCTGGATGGGCCGGAGTGGCCGGCGACGGCGGGACCGGGCGGGGCGGGTGTGGTGAGCACGGGCACACCAGCCGGAAGTGAATCTGCGGGCAGGTCCGTGCGCGTATCCTCGGCGGGAAAGCATCCGACGCGAGGGGATGTGCGGTTGACCACCGAGAAGACGGACGAGCGCAGGGCCCGGTTCGAACGGGACGCGATGCCATTCGTCGATCAGCTCTACGCTGCTGGGCTGCGGATGACGCGCAACCCGGCGGATGCCGAGGACCTGGTTCAGGAGACCTACCTGAAGGCGTACGCCGCCTTCCACCAGTTCGAGCAGGGCACGAACCTGAAGGCCTGGCTCTACCGGATCCTGACCAACACCTACATCAACTCCTACCGCAAGCGGCAGCGCCAGCCGATCCAGGCGCCCACCGAGGAGATCACCGACTGGCAGCTCGCCGAGGCCGAGTCGCACACCTCCAGTGGGCTGCGCTCCGCCGAGACGGAGGCACTGGACCGGCTGCCGGACAGCGACGTGAAGGAGGCCCTCCAGCAGTTGCCGGAGGAGTTCCGCCTGGCCGTCTACCTGACCGATGTCGAGGGCTTCTCCTACAAGGAGGTCGCGGACATCATGGGCACGCCGATCGGCACCGTGATGTCGCGTCTGCACCGGGGCCGTCGTAATCTGCGCAAGCTGCTCGAGCGCTACGCCGGGGAGCGGGGCTTCAGTGCGGCCCGCTCGGCGAAGGGCTCGAACGCCGCTGCCGGCCGGGAGGTGTGACGTGAGCTGTGGGGAGCCGCACGAGACGGATTGCCGCGAGGTGCTCGCGGAGGTCTACCTCTACCTGGATCTGGAGTGCGCCGACGAGCGGCGCTCGCTGATCCGGCACCACCTGGACGAGTGCGGGCCCTGCCTGCGCGAGTACGGGCTGGAGCAGGAGATGCGGGCGTTGGTGGCTCGTTGCTGCGGCAACGAGACAGCGCCGGACGAGCTGCGCGAGCGGCTGCGGGTCAAGCTCACCGAGCTGGTGGTCTTCGAGACCACTGAATCCCGGGAGTTGGCCGACTGAGCGTCGGCGCGGCACAGCTTCAAGACCGGTGGCCCGGGTCGATGTCGACCCGGGCCACCGGTGTACCCGGCGTCGACCGGGTCGGGCTGAGCGGTGACGGGCCGTGGGCCCGTCGACGCGTTCAGGAGTTGGGACGCTTGCCGTGGTTGGCGGCGTTCTTCTTACGAGCCTTCTTCTTCCGGGACTTCTTCGCCATGCTGACCTCCTCGTGATGGGTCGGATCCGTCCTGCGCACGACCTCGGCGCCAGTGCACCCACCGGCGGTCCGGCGTCGGGTCCGACCCGCTGATGGTAGTGCGGTCGACAGCCGCCGCCTTCCCCAGGGCGGGCGTGCCATCCCGGCCGTGCCGCTGCGCGCCCACCACCGGGCGACGCATGATTGGATACGACGGCAGACACATCGCGATGAGGGAGGGCCCGGACATGGCCGAGGAGATCCGCGCCGAGATGGTGGCGAACGTCTGGAAGGTCGTCGCCACGGCAGGTGACACGGTGGCCGAGGGCGACACCCTGGTGATCCTCGAGTCGATGAAGATGGAGATCCCGGTCATCGCCGAGTCCGATGGTGTGATCCAGCAGCTCGCCGTGAACGAGGGCGACGTCGTGCAGGACGGTGACCTCATCGCGGTGATCGCTTGACCGGCTTGCGGGTTCGTCCTGCCGACCCGGCCGATTTCCCGGCGGTGGCCCGGCTGACCGTGGCCGCGTACGAGGCGGACGGGCAGCTCAAGGGCGAACACGGGTACGGCGAGGTGCTGGCCGACGTGTCGAGCCGGGCTGCCAGCGGTGAGGTGCTGGTCGCGGTCGACGAGGTGACCGATGCGGTGCTGGGCTCGGTGACCTTCGTGCTGCCGGGCACGCCGTTCGCCGAGCTGTCCGGGCCGGGTGAGGCGGAGTTCCGGATGCTCGCGGTCGACCCGGGTGCCCAGGGTCGGGGCGTCGGTGCGGCATTGGCGCAGGCATGCGTGGCGCGTGCTGTGGAGCTGGGTTGCACGGCGCTGGTGATCTGCGTCCGGGCCGGGATGGCCGATTCGGCGCACCGGCTCTACTCACGGCTCGGCTTCGTCCGCGCGCCGGAGAAGGACTGGGCGCCGGCGGCGGGCGTGGACCTGCTCGGCCTGCGACTGGCCCTCACTCGCGGCTGAGCCGCCGACCGATCAGCCGCGCGGGCTGCCTGAGGTGGCCTCAGCCGCACTCTCGTCGGGCTCCGCTGAGGCACCCGCGCCGATCGCGCCGAGCAGCTCGTCGGCCACCTCCAACGCGAGCCGGCGACGCTCCTCGTTGGTGATGCCCGGTGCCCGTACGGCGAACCAACTCGTGTGCACGGCGAACAGTGACAGTGCGGCGCGCAGCTGGGCGGCGGGGGAGTCGTCGCCCCGGCAGAGGGCGCTGGCGAGCTGCATCATCCGGCCGCGCATCTGCTGGCCGGAGGCGAGGCTCTTGAGCACTGTCTGGTTCTGCTCGAAGAAGCGCATCACGGACGGCTGATCGCCGCCGAACATCGTGTCGGCGTAGCGGGTGATCAGCTCGCGCCGGGTGGCCAGGGTGGCCGGCTGCGTCGCCGCCCAGGCGTTGAGGGCGTCCATCTGCTCCAGCCGGTCCTCGACGAAGCTGGCGACGATGTCGTCCTTGCTCTTGAAGTGGTAATAGAGCGCCGCCTTGGTGACGTTGAGACGCTCGGCGATCTCCCGGAGCGAGGTCTTCTCGTACCCCTGCTCGGTGAAGAGCTCGAGCGCGACGGCCTTGATCCGGTCCCGCGTCCCGCCTGTGCTCTCCCTCACGCGTGCCCTCCAATTGGCTTGACCGTTGCTTGTACCGAACTTACCGTGCGGCTAGTAAGGTGACTAGCCGGGCGGCAAGTAAGTGTGGCAATCTTCGGGGGGAGCTTACCCATGACTCAGGCAACCCAGGCCGGCGTGCGACCCAACAACATCAGGGTCGTGCTGTTCGGGCTGATGATCGCGATGATGCTCGCGATGCTCGACAACATGATCGTCAGCACCGCGTTACCGCGGATCGTCGGCGAGTTCGGCGGGCTCAACCACTTCACCTGGGTGGTTACCGCGTACGTCCTGGGCACCACCGTCTCCACCCCGATCTGGGGCAAGCTCGGTGACCTCTACGGCCGCAAGTCGGTCTTCCTGACCTCGGTGGTCGTCTTCCTCGTCGGCTCCGCACTCTGCGGCATGGCCGGCTCTGGCATGCTCGGCGGCCCACAGGACGGCATGGTCCAGCTGATCGCCTTCCGGGCCGTGCAGGGCCTCGGCGCCGGTGGCCTCATGGTCGGCGTCATGGCGATCATCGGTGACCTGGTCCCGCCCCGCGAGCGTGGGCGCTACCAGGGCATGATCGCCGGCATCATGGCCATCGCCATGGTCGCCGGTCCGCTTGCCGGTGGCTTCATCACCGACCACCTGTCCTGGCGCTGGGCGTTCTACGTGAACCTGCCGCTGGGCGGGATCGCGCTGCTCGTGCTGATGACCACCATGCACCTGCCGAAGTACCGCACCGAGCACCGGATCGACTGGCTCGGCGCTGGTCTGCTCTCGGTCGGCATCACCGCGATCGTGCTCATCACCACCTGGGGCGGCAACGAGTACGACTGGACGTCGCCGCAGATCTTCGGCCTGGCCGTCCTGGCCGTGCTCGCGCTGGTGGCGTTCGGCCTGGTGGAACGCCGCGTCCAAGAGCCGATCCTGCCGTTGGCGCTCTTCGCCAACCGCAACTTCGCGTTGATCTCGGTGATCGGCTTCCTGCTCGGCTTCGCGATGTTCGGCGCGATGAACTTCCTGCCGCTCTACCAGCAGACCGTGCAGGGGGCGTCGGCGACCAACAGCGGTCTGCTGCTGCTGCCCCTGATGTTCGGCATGCTGGTGGTCTCGCTGGTCATCGGGCGGGCGATCACCCGCAACGGCAGGTACCGGGCGTACCCGATCATCGGTGGTGTCGTGATGACAGCGGGCATGGCGCTGCTGTCCATGCTCGACACCGACACCAGCAAGCTGATGTCCTCGCTGTACATGGTCGTGCTCGGCGTCGGCATGGGCTTCCTCATGCAGACGTCCATGCTGATCGCGCAGAACAGCGTGGAGCAGAAGGACCTCGGCGCGGCCAGTGGCGCGGCGACCTTCTTCCGGTCGATCGGCGGCTCGTTCGGCATCTCGCTGTTCGGTGCGATCTTCGCCAACCGGCTGGCCAGCTCCGAGGGCGGCCGGGCCTTCGGCGGCGAGTCCGGCGGCTCGGGAATGGATCTGGAGAAGCTCAAGGACCTGCCCGCCCAGGCCCGCGACATGGTGCTCGGCGGCCTCTCCGATGCGATCTCGCACGTCTTTCTCTGGGCCGTGCTGTTCACCATCGTGATCCCGGTGCTCGCCTGGTTCATCAAGGAGATCCCGCTGCGGACCGCCAACGAGGCGCCGCCGCAGGCCACTCCGGAGGAGGAGGCCGAGGTCGCTCTCGGCAAGGCGGCCCCGGTCGCCTGACCCCGACATCCTCACCGCGCGCCGCGTCGTCCCGTCCGGGCCGGCGCGGCGCGCGCCTTTTCCCGCGACCGTGCGCCTAGCGGGTGCGCGCGCCGCGCAGTAGTTGCCAGAGGCGGCGTAGCGGGTTGCGAGGGCGAGGGACCTGGGGGGAGAGCGGGCCGAGCAGTTCGCCGGCCAGTGCCGCGGTGGCGGGGTCCAGATCCGGGGCGGCAAGTGCCAGGTGGGCCAGCGAGGCGGCGATCGGGACCGGTCGGGTCCGTGCCACGGCGGCCGCGTCGGCGAGCCGCTCCGCCACCACCCGCGCCACGTCCGACCGCACCGAGGGATCCACCCAGGCCGCGGTGACCAGGGCGAACAGCGCGGCCTCGGTGACCCAGTCCTCGACACCCCAGATCAGGTCGAGCAGCACGCGGCGGCGGGTCGAGCCCTCCCACGGCTCGTCGGTGCGGTGGTGCAGCAGCCCCAGGCAGGCCCACACCTGCACACCACGGACCCAGACCGACGGGTCGTGGGCGGCCAGCAGCCGACCCACCGCGTTGGCCGGTGCGGCCGGCGGGTGCACCAGCAGGCCGAGCAGGTCGGTCACGTCGAGGCCGGCCAGGCCCACCGCGGCGTCGTACGCCGCCGGTGGGTGCGGCCACGCCGGGTGTGCGACCTGCCCGATCCGTTCGACCGCCGTCGCCGAGGGCACCGGCAGCGCGGGCGTGGGCAGGTCGTCCGCATAGCGCCACAACCGTTGGACGGACGCCCGCCGGGGCTCGCGCGGGTCCGGCTCCAGCGCGCCCCCGACGACCTCGATCCGCAGGCCGGGCGCGGTGGACGTCGCCGTCCGGACGGCGCTCGGCGGGGCGGCGGCGGGCAGGCGTACGGCACTGCCGAGACCGTTGTCGTCGTCGGCCACCGCCTGGCGCATCGCGTCGACCAGTGGACCGCCGGCCGGAGTCAGTTGGCCGAGCCAGGGCCGCGCGCGGCAGCACTGGGCCAGGTCGCCGTGCTCGTGGCTGTCGTCGGGGTGGTCGCGGACGAAGTCCGCGAGCGCGACCAGGTGGGCCAGGTCGCCGTCGCGCAGGTGCCGCAGGCGGTGTGCGGTGTGCACGGCGCAGTCGAACGACGGGTCGCGCGCGAGCGCCCGCTCGGTCCACTCCAGTGCCTCGTCGAGGCGGCCGATGTCGGCCAGGGTGCCGGCGATGTCCGCGTAGATCGCCAGGTCGTCGGGGTCCAGCTCGACGGCCCGACCGAGGGCCGCGAGGCCTTCGCGGGTCCGGCCCGCGCTGCGGTACGCGTACCCGAGCCAGACCTCGCCCATCTTCGAGGGTTTTGCGCGTACGCCTCGGGTGGCCCAGCGGACGGCGAGGGCGACTTCGCCGAGACGCCGGGCCAGCGCGGACGCCGCGCCCAGCAGCAGACCGTGCTCGGGGTGCACGGTGACCGCGTTGCGGGCCAGCGTGAGGTACGGCGTCAGGGCGCCCCGGCCGACCCGGGGCACCGGGTCGGACAGCGCCGCGCAGACCTGCATGAGGACGCGGGCGATGTGGTCCGGGTCCAGCCGTTCGACCAGCTCGGGCGCGGTGACCCAGGGGACGCCGGCCCACTGGGTGCCGGGTGAGTACGCGGTCGCCGCGGCCAGCAGCTCCAGCCCTTCGGCGGGGCGGCCGGCGGTGGCGAGCAGGTGGGCGCGGGCGACGACCGCCCCCACGAAGGTGTGGTGGTTGATCGGGAAGAGGTCGAGGCCGCCACCGCTCGCCGCGGCGAGTCGGGCCAGCGTCTCGTGCACCTCCGGCAGGGTGGGTGCTCGCGCCAGCGCGCCGGCGAGGTGCCCCGCGGCGTGGTGCAGGTCGCCCTCGTCGAGTGCCAGCCGGGCGAGCGCCAGCTCCTCCGTCGCGGAGAGTGCGGGATCGTCCGTTCCCTCGGGCACGTCGTCCTCTCGTCGCTGGGCCAGGCGGATGCAGCGCTCCCAGCGTAGTTGATATTGAGATCAACTGGTGATCACCTGCGCAGTCCTGCTCGTTCGATTGCTGAGATACGGTTAAAAGTGCAAGACTGAGCAAGAATCGCGCGGCAACCGCGCAGGGGAGGGATTTTCGTGACTCGTGCAGGGGTCGGCATGGCCGCCGACATCGATGAGCAGCCAGCTGGCTACGCCCGCCTGCTCTCGACCGCCAACGCCGCCGAGATCGCCCGGGTGGCGGCGATCATCGCCGAACGCCGCCCGCGGCACGTCGTCTTCACCGCCCGGGGCACCTCGGACCACGCGGCCCTCTACGGGGCGTACCTCACCGAGATCCGTCTCGGCCTGCCCGCCGGGCTCGCCTCGCCCAGCGCGGTCACCCTGTTCGGGGCCCGCCCCGACCTGTCCGACGCGCTGGTCGTCGGGGTCAGCCAGAGCGGCGGTTCGCCCGACCTCGCCGAGGTGCTGCGCGCCGCCCGCGCCTCCGGGGCCCTGACCCTCGCGGTGACCAACGCCCCCGACTCGCCGCTGGTCGAGGTCGCCGAGCTGAGCGTCGACATCGCCGCCGGGCACGAGCGGGCGGTCGCCGCCACCAAGACGTACACCGCCGAGCTGCTCGCTCTGCTGATGCTCGTGGAGGGGATCCGGGCCGGCGACGGCGTGCTCCCGACGGCCGAGCGGGAGGCGCTCGACGCGCTGCCCGAGCTGGCCGCCCGCACCCTGGCCGACGACACCCCGGCCCGGCTCGCGCCCCGCTACCGCTTCGCCCGGCAACTGGTCACCACCGGGCGGGGGTACGCCTACCCGACCGCCCGGGAGGCCGCGCTGAAGCTGATGGAGACGTCCTACCTGCCGGCGCTCGCCTTCTCCGGCGCCGACCTGCTGCACGGCCCACTCGCGATGACCGACCCGGAGGTCCCGGTGCTCGCGGTCGTCGGCTCCGGTCCGGGTGGACGGTCGATGGGCGAGGTGCTGCCCCGTCTCGGCGAACGCCGCGCCGACGTCGTGGTGGTCGGCTCCGCCGAGGTGCCGGGCGCCACCCGGCTGGCCGTTCCCGAGGTCGACGAGCGGTACGCCCCGCTGCTGGACATCCTGCCGTTGCAGCGGTTGGCGCTGGCCCTGGCGCTGACCCGAGGCGAAGACCCGGACGCGCCGCGCGGGTTGAAGAAGGTCACCGCGACGATGTGAGGCGCGGCGTGGCACCCTGGTCACCGTGTCCACGCTGCGCGACCTCGCCGAGGAGCACACCCACCTCCGTCCGGCCGACATCGACCACCTCCACCGGATCGCCGGCGACTGGCAGCTGCTCTCCGATCTGTCCTTCGCTGACCTGCTGCTCTGGGTGCCGGTCGACGCCGACGGCACGTTCCTCTGCGTCGCCCAGGTCCGGCCGACCACCGCCCCCACCGCCTACCAGGACGACCAGGTGGGGCGCATCGTCGGCGGGCCGGAGGTGGCCCACCTGGGCGTGGCGTACTCCCAGGGCCGGATCTGGCGGGAGGGCGACCCGGTCTGGTACGGCGACGTGCCGGCCCGGCACGAGGCGATCCCGGTCCGGCTGCGGACCGCCGAGGGGGAGGCCGGTGAGGTGATCGCCGTGGTGGGGCGGGACACCAACCTCTCCACCGCGCGCACCCCCAGCCAGTTGGAACTCAACTACCTGACCACCGCCGACGACCTGGCGCAGATGATCGCGGACGGCACCTTCCCGCCGCCCCGGCATCCGGGCGAGACCACCTCCGCGCCCCGGGTCGGCGACGGCCTGGTCCGGCTCGACGCCGGCGGCAAGGTCACCTACGCCAGCCCGAACGCGCAGTCCGCGTACCGCCGACTGGGCTACGCCTCCCACCTGGTGGGCGAAGACCTGGCCGCGCTGCACCGCCGGCTGGCCGGTGACCCGCTGGACGGCACCGAGGCCTCGAACGGCATCCTGGCCGCGCTGCGCGGTGAGGCGCCACCCCGACGGGAGATCGACGCCCGCGGTGCCACGATGCTCACCCGAGCACTGCCGTTGATGCCCGCCGGCGTGCCGATCGGCGCGCTGGTGCTCGTGCGGGACATCACCGAGGTCCGTCGCCGGGACCGAGCCCTGATCACCAAGGACGCCACCATCCGGGAGATCCACCACCGGGTGAAGAACAACCTCCAGACCGTCGCCGCGCTGCTGCGGCTGCAGGCCCGCCGGGTGTCCATGCCGGAGGCCCGGGTCGCGCTGGAGGAGTCGGTCCGGCGGGTTGCGTCCATCGCCCTGGTGCACGAGACGCTCTCCATGTCCAGCGACGAGGCGGTCGAGTTCGACGGCATCGTCGACCGGGTGGCCAGCGCGGCGACGGAGGTCGCGGCGACCGAGGTGAGCGTCGGCATGCGACGGCGGGGCAGCTTCGGCGTGCTGCCGGCGGAGATCGCCACCTCGCTGGTGATGGTCCTCAACGAGTTGCTGCTCAACGCCGTCGAGCACGGCTTTCCGCCGGCCGACGAGGCAGAGGAGCCTCCCGTACCTGCCGCCTCGGGCATGGTGCCGGTCGCCGCTCCCGAGGTCGACCCGTCGCTGCGACCCGAGGTGGTCGTCTCGGCGCACCGGTTCCGCAAGATGCTGCACGTCTCGGTGGCCGACAACGGGCGCGGGCTGCCGCCGGGCTTCGACGCGGAGCGCGCCAGCCGGCTCGGCCTCCAGATCGTCCGGGCCCTGGTCACCGGCGAACTGCGCGGCACCATCGAGCTGCGGGCCGGCGCCAACGGCGGCACCGAGGCCGTGCTGGTCGTCCCGCTGGCCCGCAACACCCACGACGGCCGCTCACAGGCCTGACCGCCGGCCTCCCGCCCCGTCCGCCGTGGCGAGGCAACGCGTCCGAGCGGTCTTGTCGTTTCGAGCGATATACCTGTGAGTCATATTGATGCCTCACAGGTATATCGCCTACCGGGGGTGGTCGCGGTCTGACGGCTGGCAGAGCCACCGGCCGCAGCTACCGCTGGCTGTCAGCGAGTCAGCGGTCGGGGCGGCTGGTCAGCAGGGCGACGGTGAGGCCGGGGCGCTGCCAGACCTGCGTGACGGTGAAGTCCGTGCGCAGCGCGTCGCCCTTGGCGCCGGACACGGCGGCCAGCGGCTCGGCGTGCCGGCCGGAGACGACGAGCCAGACCCGCGTCGTACCGGCGAGGCACTGGGCTGGCTGGGGGCACTCGGCGGCCCACAGATCGCCGCGGCGGACCTCGTTTTCGGTGACCAGCACGTCGCGTGGCGGGTCGCCGAGGTGGTACTCGATGCCGAGATCGAGGAAGAGCCAGCTGTGCCGGGGCGAGTAGACCACCGCGTCGCCCGGCCGTTGACCGTCGGCGATCACCCGGGCCGCCGCCGCGTAGTCCACCGGCGCGCTGCGTGGCCACTCGTGGGTCCGTCGCAGCGCGGCCTGGTCGGGTAGGCCGAGCAGCCCGGCCAGCACCACCACGACGAGCGCGGCCGGAGCGGCCACGGCGGCCAGCGCCGCGCCCGCCAGCAGGCACGCGAAGGGCACCACGAAGACCAGGTACCGGGGCACCCACAGCGGTACGACAGTGCCGGCGGCGAAGAGCAGCAGTACGGGCAGCAGCACCGCGCTCACCGGCAGCAGGGCGCGGCGCCCGAGCCGGGCAGCGCCCAGCGCGGCGACGCCGACCAGCAGGCCGCCCACCACGCTGCTCTGGGCCACGCCGCCGGGCAGCGCGGTCAGGTCGTCCAACCGTGCCAGGTTGACCCAGTTCAACTGCCGGGACTGCTGGGTCCGGGCCTTGACCAGCAGCGGGCCGGCCAGCAGCGCGACCGGCACCACGGCGACCAGCCACCGCCACACCCGCCGGTCCCGCTCAGCGCTGGGGTGGTCCCGGGTGGCGACCCCGGCCGCGGCCGGGCCGCGCCACCAGGCGATGAGGACGACCAGCGCGTGGGCGGCGAGCAGCGTGAGCGCGATCAGGTGGATGAGCCCGAGAGCGACCACCGCGGCGGCGTAGCCGGCCCACCGGGCCCAGCTCGGCCGGCGCAGGGCGGTCACCAGCAGCACTGTGGCGAGCACGGCGAGCATGGTGGCCAGCGCGTACGGGCGGGCCTCCTGACCGTAGCGGGAGGTGCCGGGGAGCACCGCGAACAGCAGCCCCGCGAACAGGCCGCCGCGCCGGTCGACGAGCCGTGCGCCGAGCCCGGCGAGCAGCCCGGCGGCCACTGTCATCGCCAGCACGGCCGGCGCGCGCAGGGCGATCGTGGAGTCGCCGAAGACAGTGGTCCAGCCGTGCATCAGCAGGTAGTACGGCCCGGTGGCGGCGTCGATGGTGCCGGCCAGTCGGGCCAGGTCGCCGGGCGACCGGGTGGCCGCGCTCCAGGTCGCCAGCTCGTCGCGCCACAGCTGGGCCGAGCCGAGCCCGGTCAGGGTCACCGCCAGGGTCAACAGCGCCGGGGGGAGCCAGACCGGCAGACGGCGCAGGTGCTCCCACGCCGTCCCGGCCGACCTCTCGGACAATTGCCCCACGGTCCGAGCCTGCCACGGCCACCCCCCTCGTGGGCGTCAGCCGGCCGCAGGTGGTGGGCGCCAGGCGGTCATCACATCGTTCGGCCGGGCGGTCTTCGCCGGATCGCGCTCCACCAGTTCGTCGAGCACGGCGTCGATCCGAGCCATCAGCTCGTCGTCGAGCCGTACCGTGGCGGCCTTGGCCGTCTCGGCGAGCTGCTCGGGCCGGGACGCGCCGACGATCGCGCCCGCCACGGTCGGCCGGCGCAGCACCCACGCCACCGCCAACTGGGCCATCGTGCAGCCGGCGGCCTCGGCGATCGGTCGGAGCCGGCGTACCCGGGAGAGCAGCAGATCGGAGGAGTAGCGGGCGATGAACGAGCCACCAAAACCGTCGGCGGCCCGGGAACCTGCGGGCGGACGTCGGCCCGGCTCGTATCGACCGGTCAGCACGCCCATCGCGAGCGGCGACCAGGCGAGCTGCCCCAGACCGAGATCGGCGCAGGCGGGCGACACCTCGGCCTCCACCACCCGCCACAGCATTGAGTACTGCGGCTGGTTGGCGATGAACGGGATGTGCAGCTCGGCGGCGAGCCGCAGGCCCGCGCGCAGCTGCGGGGCGGTCCACTCGGAGGCGCCGACGTAGAGCACCTTGCCCTGGCGGACCAGGTCGGCGAAGGCGAGCATCGTCTCCTCCAGAGGCACGCTGTCGTCGTACCGGTGCGCCTGATAGAGGTCGAGGTAGTCGGTGCCCAGCCGGTTCAGCGAGGCGTGACAGCCCTCGATGATGTGCTTGCGGGACAGCCCGGCGTCGTTGGCCCCCGGCCCGACCGGCAGGCACACCTTCGTGCACAGCTCGATCGAGCTGCGCCGGACGCCGGCCAGCGCCTTGCCCAACGCCTCCTCGGCCCGCCCCTGCGCGTACCGATCGGCGGTGTCGAACGTGGTGATGCCCGCATCCAGGGCGGCGGTCACGCACGCGGCCGCCGTGTCGTCGTCGAGCTGGTTTCCGTGGGTGACCCAGTTGCCGTACGCGACCGCGCTGACGCGCAGGCCCGACCGGCCCAGTTGCCTGTACTCCATGACGAGAATCGTCGGGCCGCCCGGCGCTGTCGCCGAACCGTTCGAACGTGGTCGAATCCGTGGGTGATCGAGGTTCGGTTCTCGCCCGACGACCTGAGCCGGGTCCGGTTCGTGCACTCGCCCCTGGCCGAGCTGGTGGCCAGCTCCTGGGCGTTACGCAAGCCGGCGAAGTACTGGATGCACCGTCCGTGGCGGGAGCGCGCGGAGCGGCTGCTGCCGGATGCCGGCCTGGAACCGCTGTTGGCGGTGCTCAGGTCGTCCAACGGTTACGTGCCGGATTTCCTCACCCCGATCGGAGTGGCACCGAACCTGGCCGTCGAGCTGCGGGCGGTCGCCGGCACCGACCCGTCCCGGGTGCGCCGGCAACTGGAGCGGGCCGGCGCACCCCGGCTGGCCCCGGACGAGTTGGTCGCGCAACTCCACAGGTACTTCACCCTGCTGATCGCACCGGACTGGCCCCGGCTGCGGGCGCTCGCGCTGGCCGACATCCGGCGGCGGACGCTGCTCGCCGCCGAGCAGGGCGGGCGCACCCTGCTGCGCGAGGTGCACCCGTTGATCCGGTGGGACGGCGCGGCGCTGCGGGTCGCCGTCGGCACGACCCTGCCGGCCGACCTGGACGGGCGCCCGTGGACGCTGCTGCCCACCGCGTTCTCCGGGCCGACGGTGCACGCGATCATGGAGGGCGATGCCGGGCCCGCCCTCTGCTATCCGCCCGTCGGGTTGGGTGGGCTGTGGGATTCGCCGGCGCCCAGAGCGGCGCTGGGCGCCCTGCTGGGCGGTACCCGGGCGGCGGCGCTATCCCTGCTCGACTCGCCGCTGAGCACCGGCGAGCTGGCCGCGATGCTGGGTCTCGCGCCGGCGACGGCGTCGCACCACCTCACCACGCTGCGGGACAACGGGCTGATCGTCGGCGTACGACAGGGGCGGGTGGTGCGTTATGCCCGAACTATCCTCGGTGACCAGCTGGTCGGCTGACCCCCCGGCCCGTGATGTGGGATCCAGCACGCGGA
Organism: Micromonospora sp. C81; assembly: GCF_018070425.1. Taxonomy (NCBI): domain Bacteria; kingdom Bacillati; phylum Actinomycetota; class Actinomycetes; order Micromonosporales; family Micromonosporaceae; genus Micromonospora; species Micromonospora sp. C81. The sequence continues at coordinate 64,185 of NZ_JAGPXS010000019.1, read as the reverse complement.
CATTGGCCGGCCCCCATGGGGTGTGGCAGCATGAGCCCCATGACCGCCGCAGTCGTCCGCCGCTTCGTGGCTCGTCGCCACGTCGATTACGGCCGCGTGCGCAGCGCGATCTGTCCGGCCTACTGACGACGCCCGACCAATCCGTCTCGGGCGCGCTCCGCGCCGGCTGTCTCAGACACCGTTGTCCCGCCCGCTTCGCCGGGTCGGCCGCCGCGCCCCGCGTGCCCCGAGGCACAGCAGACAACGGAGGACGCCGCGATGGCGGTCAGCAGCACGCCGGCCCGATCCGAGGACCCGACGACCCGCCCGGCCCGGGCGCCGCGCCGGCCCCGGGGTGAGGGTCAATGGGCGCTCGGCCACCGCGAGCCCCTCAACCCCAACGAGCGGATCAAGAAGGACGACGACCCGCTCAACGTCCGGGCCCGGATCGAAACCATCTACGCGCACCGCGGCTTCGCCTCCATCGACCCGCAGGATCTGCGCGGCCGGTTCCGCTGGTGGGGCCTCTACACCCAGCGCAAGGCGGGCATCGACGGCGGGCGCACCGCCGTGCTGGAGCCGCACGAGCTGGAGGACGAGTTCTTCATGCTCCGGGTCCGCATCGACGGCGGCCAGCTCAGCCTGGCCCAGCTGCGGGTGATCGCGGACATCTCCCGGGAGTTCGCGCGGGACACCGCCGACATCACCGACCGGCAGAACATCCAGTACCACTGGATCCGCGTCGAGGACATGCCGGAGATCTGGCGCCGGCTGGAGTCGGTCGGCCTGCAGACCACCGAGGCGTGCGGCGACTGCCCGCGGATCGTGCTGGGCAGCCCGGTCGCCGGGGTCGCCCGCGACGAACTGCTCGACCCGACCCCGGCGGTCGACGAGATCGTCGCCCGGTACGTCGGCGACAAGCAGTTCTCCAACCTGCCCCGCAAGTTCAAGACGTCGATCTCCTGGCTGGTCGACACCCCGTACGAGTCGAACGACATCGCCTTCCTCGGTGTCGACCACCCCGAGCACGGCCCCGGCTTCGACGTCTGGGTCGGCGGTGGTCTCTCCACCAACCCGATGCTCGCCCAGCGGCTCGGCGTCTGGGTGCCGATGGCCGAGATTCCGGACGTGTGGGCCGGTGTGGTCGGGATCTTCCGCGACTACGGCTACCGCCGGCTGCGCAACCGGGCCCGGCTGAAGTTCCTGGTGGCCGACTGGGGTGTGGAGCGGTTCCGCGAGGTCCTGGAGAAGGACTACCTCGGTCGCACGTTGCTCGACGGTCCGGCACCGACCCTGCCGTCGAAGCCGATCGACCACGTGGGCGTGCACGAGCAGGCCGACGGGCGGCACTACGTGGGCGCTGCACCGGTGGTCGGGCGGGTCTCCGGCACGCAGCTCGCCCAACTGGCCGACGTGGTGGAGGCGCACGGCAGCGACCGGGTGCGGCTCACCCCGTACCAGAAGCTGCTGGTGCTCGACGTGCCGTCGGAGCGGACGGAGTCGCTGGTCGACGCGCTGCGCGGGATCGGTCTGGAGGCCCGGCCGTCGGCCTGGCGGCGCGGCACCATGGCGTGCACCGGCATCGAGTACTGCAAGTTGGCCATCGTCGAGACGAAGGCCCGCGGTGAGGAGCTGGTGGCCCGGCTGGAGCAGCGGCTGCGCGACTTCGACGCGGACATCTCGATCCACATCAACGGCTGCCCGAACGCCTGCGCACGGACCCAGGTGGCCGACATTGGGCTCAAGGGTCAACTGGTGGTCGGCCCGGACGGGCAGCAGGTGGAGGGCTTCCAGGTGCACCTGGGCGGCGGGCTGGGCATGGCCCAGGGTCAGACCGCCGGCTTCGGCCGCAAGCTGCGCGGCCTGAAGACCACCGCGGACGAGCTTCCGGAGTACGTGGAACGGCTGGCCCGTCGCTACCTGGCCGGTCGGAGCGAGGGCGAGACGTTCGCCAACTGGGTGATCAGAGTCGACGAGGAGGAACTGCGGTGAGCAGCGAGAACCGAGCGGCACCCCTGTACTGCCCGTACTGCGGCGAGGAGGACCTGCGGCCGAACGAGGTGGGGCACGGCGCCTGGGAGTGCCGCGCCTGCACCCGGGTCTTCTCGGTGAAGTTCACCGGGCTGCTCTCCCGGTCGGTGACCCGATGAGCCTCGTCTCCGCAGCGAACCTGCGCCTGGTCGGGCCGGGTGGCCCGGCGCTGACCGATCCGGCCCGGCGCGACCCGGACGAGCTTCGCGTCCTGGCCGAGCAGGCTGCCCGGGACCTGGAAGGCGCCCCGGCGCTGGAGATCGCCCGCTGGGCCGCGCAGACCTTCGGCGACCGGTTCTGCGTCACCAGCTCGATGGCCGACGCCGTGCTGGCCCACCTGGTGTCCCGGGTGGCCCCGGGCGTGGACGTGGTCTTCCTCGACACCGGCCTGCACTTTCCCGAGACCCTCCGGGTGCGCGACGAGGTCGCCCGGACGCTGCCGGTGAACGTCCGGTCGATCCGGCCCCGGCTCACCGTCGGCCAGCAGGACGGCCAGTACGGTCCCCGGCTGTTCAACAAGTCGCCGGACGACTGCTGCCAGCTCCGCAAGGTGGAGCCGCTGGAGCGGGCCCTGACCGGGTACGACGCCTGGGCGGCGGGTCTGCGCCGGGACGAGTCGCCGACCCGGGCGAACACGCCTGTGGTGACCTTCGACGCGCGGCGCGGCAAGGTCAAGGTCAACCCGATCGCGGCGTGGTCGCAGCGGGACGTGGACGCCTACATCGCCCGCTTCAACGTGCCGGTCAACGAGCTGTTCAAGCAGGGGTACGGGTCGATCGGCTGCTGGCCGTGCACCCGCCGTACGAAGGCCGGCGAGGACGCGCGGGCCGGCCGGTGGGCCATGTTCGAGAAGACCGAGTGCGGGCTGCACGTCTGACCTCGCCAACGACGACCCCGACCGGCCCTGATGCGGCCGGCGGGGTGACTCCGGTGGTGCTGGTCGCGCACGGCAGTCGTGATCCACGAGCGGCCGATGCCACCCGGGCGCTCGCGCGAGCCGTGTCGGCGGCCCGACCGGGCACACCGGTCCGGGCGAGCTGGCTGGACCATACCGAGCCGGGGCCGACAGCGGTCCTGCGCGACCTGGCCCTGGCCGGTCACCGTCAGGCGGTGCTGGTGCCGCTGCTGCTGACCGCCGCGTACCACCATCGGGTGGACATCCCGGCGGCGGTCGCCGCGGCGGCGCAGGCCGGGCCACCCCTGGCGGTACGGGTGACCGACGTGCTCGGCCCGGCGGACGGCACTGTCGATGCCAGGCTGCTGGGCGGGCTGCGCCGCAGGCTCGGTGAGGCGGACCCGGGCCGCTTCGACGCGTTGGTGCTGGCCGCCGCGGGCACCCGGGACGCGCGGGCGCGTCGCTCGGTGGGCCAGGTCGCGGACGCGCTCGCTGTGGAGTTCGGGGTGCCCTGCCGGGTGGCGTACGCCTCGGCGGCTCCACCGGCGGCCGGCGTGGCGGTGTCCCGGCTGCGGGCGGCCGGCGCGCGTCGGGTCGCGGTGTGCGCGTACTTCCTGGCGCCGGGCCTCTTCCACGACGCGGTGGCCGAGGCGGCCCGGGCGGCCGGCGCCGTGTCGGTCGCCGCGCCGTTGACCGACGCACCGGAGCTGGTCGAGTTGGTGCTGCGCCGAGTCGACGACCGGCCCTGCCGGCCGATGGTCACGCCGATCGGGTGACCTGTGCCGGCGCGGTGATCCTGTGTCGGACAGCGGAACGCCCCGATGGGTGAACCCACCGGGGCGTACAGCTGTGTGTTGGGGATCAGGCGGAGTGAGCGCGCAGCACCCGGAGACCGCCGCGCCGCTTGACAGCGCGCCGCTCCTCCTCGCTCATTCCGCCCCAGACGCCAGCGTCCTGACCAGACTCGAGTGCCCACTGCAGGCACTGGTCGGTCACGGAGCAGCGCCTGCAGACGGCCTTTGCCTGCTCGACCTGCAGGAGAGCCGGTCCGGACGTCCCGATCGGGAAGAACAGCTCCGGGTCCTCGTCGCGGCAGACACTATGGTGACGCCAGTCCATGGCGGCAACACTCCTCATTCTGGATGGGTGGCAACAATTGCTTGGTCGTGCTTTTCCTATATGCATCCGCGTGCCGATGGTGACAGTTAGCGTCCGACCATTCGGCAGTGCGTGAGCAGGCAGTTAGTGCCGGGGACCTGCTGGAACAGCTCAACCTGACGAGCATATCCAGGCAATGTCCCGGTAACTCAAGTTCGCTTGTGAATACTTTCACGAACGCTCGTGATGTCAAGGGTGACGCTCGGAAAAACTCCGGGCGGTGAGCAAGCCCACAACCCATTTGTCCGGGTTCCAGTGCTTTCCTGGTTACCCGCCGTGCCACAGTCGAGGATCAATATAGTACAGTCCGCGTGACATTGCTGACATTTCCGGCACCTGCCCCTCGGTGTGGCGGTGATCGGCCGGTGTGGCTGCGGTCACCGTGTCGACCTACGGCAGTACCCGAGACCTAGCAGATTACTCTCAGTGCGGCGGGAACGGAGGTGAATCTGACTTTTTCCCGTTCGCCGAGATAGTCGCCGTCCAGCTGGAACGCCTGCGGACGACTGGAGAGCAGGGTGAACTCCGCCGTGTCATGGAGTCGTAACACCTGCCGACCTCGTGGATCAGGCTGCCGACCCAGGAACTGTGTCACTGTCCGTGTTGTGCTAGCCACCCGGAGCTGACGCAGTGCCAGCACATCGAGCCCGAGGTCGAACGACGCGGACGGGTTCGGGTTGACCTCCCGGTCGCCCAGGTACGTCCACGGCGCCGTGTTCTGGATGATGACGGTGGCCAGCTCCGCCTCCGCCTGCTCGCCCGGGCGCTCCAACGTGATCGCCGGATGCCGGCGGTCCGAGGCGAAGAAGTACTGGTTCATGATCGAGCGCAGGTAGAGCGACGGCGTGGACACCCGCCCCTTGCGCCGGGCCTGCTCCACCCGGTGGATCACCGCGGCGTCCAGGCCGAACCCGGCGCAGAAGGTGAAGTAGCGGTCGTCCGCAAGGCCCAGCCCGACCGTCCGGCTCCGACCCAGCCGCAGCCCTTCCAGGATCATGCTGGTCGCCTCCGGCCACTCCCGGGGCAGACCCACGGCGCGGGCGAAGACGTTTGTGGAACCGCCCGGAACGGTCGCCAGCGCCGGCAGTCGCTCGGCCATCGGGGCGTCGTCGGCACCGGTCGGCGGGTCGGCCGTCATCAGGCCGTTCACCACCTCGTTCACCGTGCCGTCGCCACCCAGGGTGACGACCAGGTCGACCCCCTCCGCGGCGGCCTCCCGGGCCAACGCCATGGCGTGCCCGCGTCGGCGGGTGTAGCGCACACTGAGATCGACTTCGCTGCGCAGCGCCCGGACAAGCACGTCCCGGCTGCGTTCGCTGGTGGTGGTGGCCTTTGGATTGACCACCAGGACGGCCCGCATGGGCGGCACTGTACCTCCCGAAAGCCCGGGTATCGTGGCGCGCGTGACCATCGACTCGGCCCCGTTTCCCGTCACGCTCCGCTGGGCGGTCCGGTTGCTGTGGGCGGAGGCCGCCGTCGTCGGGTTGATCGCCGTGTGGCTGATCTGGGCCGACCTCACGGCCACCACCACCGATCTGCTGTCGGCGCTGCTGGTGACGGTGTTCGCCATCGGGGCTGCGGTGGTGCTCTGGGCGCTGGGCCGGGCCCTGCTGCGCCTCCAAGCGGGCGCACGGGCCCCCGCGATCGTGCTCCAGCTCATGCTGCTGCCGATCGGGTGGTTCATGATTCAGGCCGGGCTGGCCTGGCTGGGTGTGCCGTTGATGGCGCTCGGCCTGGGCGTGGGCTGGCTGCTGGTCAGCCCTCCGACGACTCGAGCGCTCGGCTTCGAGTGACTGCCGGCTCGGGTCGGGTCGGTCAGTAACTGCCGGAGCGGCGGGTGAGCAGCGCGATCGTGGCCCGACCGTCGGCGGCCGTGGCCGATGCCGAGGTGGTCAGCGCGGTGAGCACCTTCCAGGCGAAGGACGACTCGCCGGGCAGCGTGGCGCCCCGCACGGTCGGCACTGTCACCTCGACGGTCAGCGCGTCCTCGGTGACCGCGAAGCGGCACTCCAGCTCGGCGTCGCGGGTGGCAATGGCGAGCAGCATGGCGCACGCCTCATCGACCGCGATCCGGAGATCCTCGATCTCGTCGAGCGCGAACTGCAACCGGGCCGCCAGACCGGCGGTGGCGGTGCGGAGCACGCCGAGGTAACCGCCGTCGGCGGGCACCGTGAGGTGCACCACGTCGTCGTCAATTGCTGCCTGGCCAGTCAGTTGAGTCACGCCTCATCCCCCCGGTCGGGGACTCTACCCGGTCAGTCGCCCGTACGCGTGCCGACGTTGGTGGCCTGGCCGGCCAACCGGCTCAGGGCGTCCCCGCTGAGTCGGTAGGGGACCCACTCGCTCATCTGCTCCGCCCCGATCGAGGCGTAGAACCCGGCGGCCGGGTTCCAGTTGATCATCCACCACTCCAGTCGCCGGTATCCGCGTCGTACGCAGATGTCGGCCAGGGTGGCGAGCAGCAGCCGACCGGCCCCGGAGCCGCGAGCGGCCGGCCGGACGTAGAGATCTTCCAGGTAGATGCCGTGCACCCCGGCCCAGGTGGAGAAGTTGAGGAACCACAGCGCGAAGCCGATCGGCTCGTCGCGCTCGTCCACCGCGACGTGCCCGAAGAGCGCCGGAACAGTCGCGAACAGGGCTGAGGTCAGTTGGTCGACGCTCAGGTGGCACTGCTCCGGGGCACGTTCGTACTCCGCCAGCTCGTGCACCATGGCGACGACGGCCGGTACGTCCTCGGGACGTACCGGCCGGATCGTCGGGATGACCGGGGTGGTCACGCCTTCTTGGTCTCCCAGAAGATCTTCGAGATCTCGTCGATCTTCCCGAGCAGCTTGTCGGCGGTGGCCGGGTCGAGGCTGCCCTTGACGCCACCGGCGCCGGCGAGCTTGGTGGCCTCGTTGAACAGGGTGTGCAGGTTCGGGTACTTCTCGAAGTGCGGCGCCTTGAAGTAGTCGGTCCAGAGCACCCACAGGTGGTGCTTGACCAGCTCGGCGCGCTGCTCCTTGATGATGATGGCGCGGGTGCGGAACTCCGGGTCGGTGTTCGCCTGGTACTTCTCGCAGATCATTTTGACCGATTCGGCCTCGATCCGAGCCTGAGCCGGATCGTAGACACCGCACGGCAGGTCGCAGTGAGCGCTCGCGGTGACGCGGGGCGCAAGGATGCGCGGAAGTCGCATCGGGATCCTCCATGGGAAGTTTGCGATGATCAAAGGCGACATTACTCCTGGGAATGCTCCCCGAACCGGGTGGAGGTGAAACCAGTGGGCACCGATCACCCGGGTGAGGCGGCCCGCTTGCGGAGACCGCTCACCGCCGTTCTGGTGACCGGACCGTCCATGGCACCGACGCTGCGCCACGGCGACGCGGTGCTGGTACGCCCCGGTGGCCGCCCGATCCGACCCGGGGACGTGGTGGTCGCGGTCTTCCGGACCCGTCCCGAGCTGCTGGTGGTGAAGCGCGCGGTCCGGCCGCAGGACGGCGGCTGGTGGCTGCACGGGGACAACGACCTGATCACCGACGACTCCCGGGCGTACGGGGTGGCCGACGTGCGGGGGCGGGTGGTGGCCCGTTACTGGCCGCGTCCGGGGAGGGTTCCTCGTCGGCGGATATGACCCTGCTCACATCCGACGGGCAGTGCCGACACTATGCTCGGAAAGTGCCCGGGTGACCCCCCGCACAGCGTGCCACCGCTCGCCGCCCACCTCGCGGCAGGGCCGGCCGCCCCGTCTGCTCGACAGATACTGGAGTCACCACCATGTCTTCGTCCACCGTGGACCCCGCTGATCCCGTCTTCCTGCTGCACCGGGGCGGCAAGATGGCCGTCGCCTCGACCGTGCCGCTCACCAGCCGGGAAGACCTCTCCCTGGCGTACACCCCGGGGGTGGCCCGGGTGTGTGAGGCGATCGCCGCAGACCCCGACCTGGCCGACGACTACACCTGGGCGGCGCACGCCGTCGCGGTGGTCACCGACGGCTCGGCGGTGCTCGGGCTCGGCAACATCGGCCCGCGCGCGGCGCTGCCGGTGATGGAGGGCAAGGCGGTGCTGTTCAAGCAGTTCGGCGGGGTGGACGCGGTGCCGATCTGTCTGGACACCCAGGACGTGGACGAGATCGTCGCCGTGGTGCGGGCGCTGGCCCCGTCGTTCGGCGGGATCAACCTGGAGGACATCAGTGCGCCGCGCTGCTTCGAGGTGGAGCGCCGGCTCGACGAGGCGCTGGACATCCCGGTCTTCCACGACGACCAGCACGGCACGGCGATCGTGGTGCTCGCCGCGCTGCGCAACGCGGCCACTCTGCTCAACCGCAAGCTGGGTGACCTGCGGGTCGCGGTGAGCGGTGCGGGCGCGGCCGGGGTGGCCGTGACGAAGATGCTGATCGCCGGGGGTGTCAACCCCGACCAGGTGGTGGTCTGCGATTCCAAGGGGATCATCGGCCGGCACCGCACCGAGCTGACCGGCACCAAGGCCGAGCTGGCGGCGAGCACCAACGCCGACGGTCGCCAGGGCGACATCACCGAGGCGCTGCGCGGCGCGGACGTGCTGATCGGGGTCTCCGGTGGGCAGATCCCCGAGAGCGCGGTGGCCGGCATGGCACCCGACGGGATCGTGTTCGCACTGGCCAACCCGACCCCGGAGGTGCACCCCGAGGTGGCGGCCCGGCACGTCGCGGTGGTCGCCACCGGGCGCAGTGACTACCCCAACCAGATCAACAACGTGCTGGCCTTCCCCGGGGTGTTCCGCGGCGCGCTCGACGCCGGTGCCACCCGGATCACCGAGGCGATGAAGGTCGCCGCCGCGGACGCCATCGCCGGCGTGGTGGCCGAGTCGCTGACCGTGGACGCGATCGTCCCGTCTCCGCTCGACCCGCGCGTCGCGCCGGCCGTGGCCGAGGCGGTCGCCGAGGCAGCCCGCCGCGACGGCGTCGCCCGCCGCTGAGGACGCACGGGCCGGGGGAGCACAGCATGCGCCGCCGGTGTGTGCGCACGCATGGGCCGGGGGCGCTTCGGCGCGGCTTGCGCCGCCGGTGTGTGCGCACGCATGGGCCGGGGGCGCTCCGGCGCAGCATGCGCCGCCGGCCTGTGCGCACGGCTTCTTAACGGGCGCTCAGCTTGTTACCGTGCCGATCATGCGTGCTGCCTTCGCCTCCCGCTTCAACGACGCCGACCCGCTCACCGCGCTCACTGTCGGTGAGCAGCCCGAGCCGACCCGCCCGGCCGACGACTGGGTGACCGTGCAGTTGCGAGCCACCTCGCTCAACCACCACGACCTCTGGTCATTGCGCGGGGTGGGTCTCACCGAGGCCCAGCTGCCGATGATCCTCGGCTGCGACGCGGTCGGGCTGGACCCGGAGGGACGCCCGGTGGTCGTGTACCCGGTGGTCGTCACCCCCGGTGACCCGCGCGGCGTCTCCATCCTCTCCGAGCACTTCGCCGGGACGCTCGCCGAGCGGGTCGCCGTACCCCGGTCGAACCTGATCCCGCTGCCCGACGGCATGTCGGCGACCGACGCGGCGTGCCTGCCCACGGCCTGGCTGACCGCGTGGCGGATGCTGACCACCAAGGGCCGTGTCGCGGACGCCGACAGCGTGCTGGTGCAGGGGGCGGGAGGTGGCGTCGCCACCGCGGCCGTCGCGCTCGCTGTCGCGATGGGCAAGCGGGTGTACGCGACCAGCCGCGACGCCGCCAAGCGGGAACGGATCTCCGCCCTCGGCGCCACCGCCGTGGAACCCGGTGCCCGGCTGCCGGAACGGGTCGACGTGGTGATCGAGACGGTCGGTGCGGCCACCTTCGACCACTCGCTGAAGTCGGCCGCGCCGATGGCCCGGATCGTGGTCTCCGGGGCGACCGCCGGGCACCAGCCGGCGGTCAACCTGCGCCGGCTCTTCGCGATGCAGCTGGAGATCCTGGGCACGTCGATGGGCACGCCGGGGGAGCTGTACGAGCTGCTGGCGTTCTGTTCCGAGAACGAGGTGCGCCCGGTGGTGGACAGCGTGGTGCCGTTCAGCCGCGTCGAGGACGCCTTCGCCCGGCTGCACTCCGGCGACGCCTTCGGCAAGATCGTCATCGACCACACGGCCTGACGCTGCCGTCATGATCCGCGCAACATCGGGGAAACTGCTGCCTCGGGGCGCGCTGAGGCAGCAACATCACTGATGTTGCGCGGATCTTCGCCGTTTTCGGCCTGGTCGGGTCAGAGGTGATCGTCGAAGGTGGCTATGTCGCCGCGTGTTGCGTCGGTGGGGATGCGCTTCCTGGCCGCCGGGTCGCCGTAGAGCGACCAGCGCAGGAACTCGACCGACGTGTCCGAGACGACCCGCAGCGTGGCGCCGTCGCTGAGCAGCGCCCGCCCGTGGTCGCCCTTGGGCAGGCTCAGCATCGCCTTCGGCCAGGGCACCTTGTCGTACGCGGCCTTGCCCGCCGCGTACTCGACCACCTCGTCCAACTCGCCGTGCACGAACAGTTGCGGTGCTGCCGCGCCGGCGAACGCGGTGCCCACACCGAGCGCCGTGCCGGCGAACACCACACCCGCGTCCAGCCGCTCGTCTCTGCTCGCGGTGAACAGACCGATGGTGGTCACCCCGCCCGCCGAGTGCCCGGCCGCGGCCACCCGCTCGCCGTCCAACCGGCCGCGCAACGCGTCGCCGGCCTTGCCGTCCAACGCCAGCACCTGATCCAACGCGTACGACACGTCAGCCGGTTGGTTGAGCACGTCGAGGACGTTGTTGTCCGCGCCCCGGGAGGTGTGCGGGAACGTCGGCGCGGCCACCACGAAACCCGCCGCCGCCCAGCGGGTCAGCAGCGTGGCGTAGTCGTCCGGCCGCCCACCCAGACCGTGACTGAACATCACCACGGGGAACCGGCCCTCCGCCGCCGCCGCCGACCGCTTGGCAGCGCCGCCGGACTGCCCGGCCGCCGGGTACCAGAGCGTCGTCGGCAGCGCGCGGCCGTCCCGGTCCAGCTTCAGTTGGCGTACGCCGACCGCGAAGGCGCGCTGCGGGGCCTTTCCGGCGGGGACCTGCGGTGTCGGCGTGGCGGCGGCCTTTGGCTCGACCGGCGGTGCCTGCCCGCTCTGACTCGGGCGGGTGTCCGCTGAGCAGCCGACCAGACCGGCCATCAGCACGGTGCTGGCCATCAGTGCGGGAGTGACGCGACGCGACATGAATCCAATTGTGCCCTGCCCGGCGGACCCGCCTGGCGGGCTTCGGCGCGCTGTGCCCACCCGATCACCGACCGCTGCGTCCCGGCGTCAGGTTCACTCAGGCCGCGGCACGGTCGGCGAGGGGGCGTCGCCGCAGCGCCGTGTCGGTCAGGGCACGCGGCCGGAAGGCGGCGTTCGGGTTGTACAGGTTGGTGCCGGGCGGCACTATCTCGTCGATCCGGTCGAGTGTGGCGTCGTCCAGGGTGAGCGCGGCGCCCTTGAGCAGGTCCTCCAGTTGCGGCATGGTCCGCGGTCCGATGATCGCCGAGGTGACGGCCGGATGGGCCACGGTGAAGGCGATGGCGAGCTGTGGAAGCGTGCACCCGATGCTGGCCGCGAGGTCGACGAGCTGCTCGACGGCGTCGAGCTTGGCGGCGTTCTCGGCGATCGTGGGATCGAACTGCGCCGGCCGCAGGGCGGCACGCCCGGCCGACAGGTCGACGGGCTGGTCCCTGCGGTACTTCCCGCTGAGAAACCCGAAGGCGAGCGGGCTCCAGACCAGCACCCCCATGCCGTAGCGCCGGCAGACCGGCAGGGTCGAGGCCTCGACGCCGCGAGCCAGGATCGAGTACGGCGGCTGCTCGGTGCGCAGGCGTCCGAGGCCGCGGCGCTCGGAGACCTGGTGTGCCTCGACGATCTCCTCGGCGGGAAACGTCGAGCAGCCGAAGGCGCGGATCTTGCCCTCGCGGACGAGGTCGGTGAGCACCGAGAGTGTCTCCTCGATGTCGGTCGAGGGGTCGGGACGGTGCACCTGGTAGAGGTCGATCCAGTCGGTGTCCAAGCGCCGGAGGCTCCCCTCGACCGCCTTGAGGATCCAGCGCCGCGAGTTGCCACCCTGGTTGGGGCCCTCGCCCATCGGGAAGTGCACCTTGGTGGCGAGCACGACGTCGTCGCGGCGCCCGCGCAGCGCCTTGCCCACGATCTGTTCGGACTCGCCGCGGCCGTACATGTCGGCGGTGTCGACGACGTTGATGCCCTGGTCGAGGGCGGAGTGGACGATGCGGACGCAGTCGTCGTGGTCGGGGTTTCCGACGGCACCGAACATCATGGTCCCGAGGCAGTGGGTGCTCACCTCGATGCCGGTGCCGCCGAGGGTGCGATAGCGCATGCCGATGCTCCTAGGTGATTCAGTGGTGATCACCTGGCACCGTAGGAGCTAGAGTCGGCTCTAGGTCAACCCTCGCTACCCTGCTCGGCATGGCTGAGGTCACCGCGAGTCTGAGCATCGGACAGGTCGCCGAACGCACCGGCTTGAGCGTGCACGCGCTCCGCTTCTACGAGCAGCAGGGTGTCTTCGTCAGCCCCGTACGCCGCGGGGCCGCCGGGCGTCGCGTCTACAGCCAGGACGACGTCGACTGGCTGGGCATCTGCATCATCCTCCGCGCCTCCGGCATGCCGCTGCCCGCGCTCCGCCGCTATGCCGACCTCGTTCGCGAGGGCGAGGGCAACGAGGAGGAACGACTCGCGCTCCTGCGCGAGCACCACGGGCGCGTCACCGACCAGCTCGGCCGGCTCGCCCAGTGCCTGGACCTGATCACCTTCAAGGTCGGGGTGTACGAGGATCTGCTCGACCAGAACCGTCAGGAGTGACGCGCCCGGGCATCAGTGAGCGGGACGGAACTCGTAGCGGGTCAGGGGAGTGCGGGCGTCGGCCGGGAGACGGGCTCCCGCCGCCTTGTCTCCGTACAGCGTCCAGCGCAGGAAGTCGGTGGTGGTGGCGAGGACCGGGGCGAAACCCGGATGGCCCGGCGTGAGGTACGCGCCGTGGTCCTGGCCGAGCAGGCTGAGGAACGCGGCCGGGCCGGGGGTACGCCCGTAGGCCGCCCGTCCGACCGTCAGCGGCACCACGGCGTCGGCTGTGCCGTGCACGAAGAGCACCGGCGCGACCGGCCCCGCGAAGCTGCCGGGCAACCCGCCCCCGGCGATCACGATCCCGGCGCGTAACCGGGCCGGGTGCCCCTCGCTGAACATGCCGGAGGTGGTGAAACCGCCCGCCGAGTGCCCTGCGGCGCCGACCGACGTCAGGTCCAGGTGACCGGCGAGCGGATCCTCGCGGTTGCGGTCGAGCCGCCCGAGGTGCCGGACCAGCCGCCACGCGTCGGCCGGCTGGTTGCGGACGTCGGCCCGGGTGAAATGGGCGGCGCCCTGCCGGGTGTGCGGGTACGCGGGAGCGGCCACCACGAACCCCGCCGCCGCCCAGCGGGTGGTCAGGCCGGCGTGCAGATCGGGGCGGCTGCCCAGCCCGTGGCTGTAGACCACCACCGGGAACCGCCCGGCCGCCACCCTGTCCGCCGACGCCGGGAACCAGATCGTCACCGGCAGTGGGCGCGCCGAGCGCGGATCGAGGGTGAGCGTACGCACGCCGACGGCGTACGACCCCTCGGGCGCCCGACGCGCCGACACCGGTCCGGTGGCCTCGTCGATCGTGGCGGTGGCCGGCGCGCAACCAGCCAGCAGCGCCGTCACCAGTACGGCGACCAGCCGTCGCGCCCCCATGGTTCCACGGTAGGTGCCCGAGTGTGCGCAACGACCCCGCCGACCGGACCGGCTGTGCCCGCCACCCGGTCGGGTCCGCTCCGCCGGGCGGGTCGACCCGAGCGGGCGGTGCGGGCGGGGGCGGTGCGTCTGGACCGGCTTCGCTAGGGTCACCGGCATGCCTGAGAACTACACCGACCCCAGTGGCAACACCGAGGCGTTCCGCGCGTTCAGCCAGACGCCGGAGGCCGCCGCGCCAACGGAGTCGCCGTCCCGCCTGCCGCTGATCATCGGCGCGGCGGTCGTCGTGGTCGTGCTGGTCGCCCTCGTCGCCTGGCTCGCGACGAGCTGAGCGTGCCGGACCGGGCCGACGCGCCCAGCCAACGGCCGGCGGACGACCCGTCGGCGTCCCTGCTGACCAGGCTCCGGAGCATCCGCCGCGGTCCGGCCGTCATGGGCGTCCTGCTCCTGCTCACCAGCCTCGCGTACGCGACAAGCGTCGCCGGTTACAAGTGGCACCTGCACACCAAGGCTGAGCGGTTACGGGCCGAGGGCGTGCCGGTTCTGGCTGACGTGAGCGACCGCCGGGACACCACCGGACGTGGCGGCGGCACCGACACCATCCAGGTCGGATACGACTACGAGGGTGTCCGGTACTCCGAGCGGATCCTCTGTGGTTCGGCCGGCGGCTGCATGGAGGAACCGCCGGCGGTGCTGCGGGTGTGGGTCGACCCGGTGCACCCCGAGGAGTTCCTCGCCGAGAACGGCAACACCGATGATTCGGTGTTCGTCCTCAACGCCTGGGGCGGCATTCCCTTCGGTCTGGCCTTCGCCGCGATCGGTGGGAGCATGGTCTGGTCGGCCACCCTGCCGGGCCGGGCTTCCGGCCCGACGCGGGCCAGACGTGGGCCTGGCCGGGACCGGGTCCGCCGTACCGTCAGTGCCCGGCGTCGGCGCAACGCCCGCCGCTGACGCGTCGTCAGCCCCGCGCGACCACGTCCCGGGTCTGCCGGGCGATCTCCCGTTCCTCGTCGGTGCGGATGACACAGACACTCACCTCGGCGCCGTCGGGTGAGATCACCCGGTCGCCCTCGCCGCCGTTGCGGACATCGTCGACGGCGATGCCGAGCCGGTCCAGGCCGGCCAGCGCGGCAGCCCGGACCGGCGCCGCGTGTTCGCCGACCCCGGCGGTGAAGGTGATCGCGTCGACGTGGCCGAGCAGCGCGTAGTACGCCCCGACGTAGCCGGTGATGCGCCGGCAGTACACGTCGAAGGCCAGCTCCGCCGCCCGGTCACCGGCCGCCCGGCGCTGGAGCACCTCGCGCATGTCGTTGACGCCGGTCAACCCGAGCAGACCGCTGCGGTGGTTGAGCAGGTCGTCGATCTCGTCGACCGACAGCCCGCCCTCCCGGCGCAGGTGGAAGATCACCGTGGGGTCGAGGTCACCGCTGCGGGTGCCCATCACCAGCCCCTGCAACGGGGACATGCCCATCGAGGTGGCGACGCTGCGACCGTTCGCCACCGCGCAGGCGCTCGCCCCGTTGCCCAGGTGCAGGGTGATCGTGTTGAGCTGCTCGTACGGGCGCCCCAGCAGCTGTGCGGTGCGGCGGGACACGTACGCGTGCGAGGTGCCGTGGAAGCCGTACCGGCGGATGCCGTACCGCTCGGCGACCTCGCGGTCGATCGCGTACGTCGCGGCGGCCTCCGGCAGGGTGTGGTGGAACGCGGTGTCGAAGACGGCGACCTGCGGGATGTCCGGCAGCGCCGCGCGGGCCACCTCGATGCCGGCCAGGTTGGCCGGGTTGTGTAGCGGGGCGAGCGGCACCAGGTCCTTGATGGCGGCCAGGACCGCGTCGTCGACCAGCACCGGTGCGCTGAACTTCCGGCCGCCGTGCACCACCCGGTGCCCGACCGCCGTCAGGCCGGTCAGGTCCAGCCCGTCCAGGATCTGCCGGACGGCGCTGGCGTGGTCCGCCGGGCCGCCACCGGGCTCACCGACCCGCTCGACGGTGCCGTGGTCGAGCACCTGCTCACCGTCGTAGCGGCGCCACTTCACCGACGACGACCCACAGTTGAGCACCAGCACCCGACTCACGACGCCTCCTCGGTGGCCGCCTGGATGGCGGTGATCGCCACGGTGTTGACGATGTCCGGCACCATGGCGCCGCGGGACAGGTCGTTGACCGGCCGCCGCAGGCCCTGCATTACCGGGCCGACGGCGACCGCCCCGGCCGAGCGCTGCACCGCCTTGTAGGTGTTGTTGCCCGTGTTCAGGTCCGGGAAGATGAAGACTGTGGCGTGCCCGGCAACCGGGCTTCCCGGCAGCTTCGTGGCCGCCACCGCCGGGTCGATCGCCGCGTCGTACTGGATTGGCCCCTCGACCAGCAGGTCGGGCCGGCGTTCGCGGACCAGCGCGGTGGCCGCGGCGACCTTCTCCACGTCCGCGCCGGCACCGGAGCTGCCGGTGGAGTACGACAGCATGGCCACCCGGGGTTCGATGCCGAACCGGGCGGCGGTGTCGGCCGACGAGATCGCGATGTCGGCGAGCTGGGCGGCGTCCGGGTCGCGGTTGACCGCGCAGTCTCCATAGACCAGCACCCGGTCCGCCAGCAGCATGAAGAAGACGCTGGATGCGACCGAGACCTCCGGCACGGTACGGATGATCTCGAACGCCGGTCGGATGGTCGCGGCGGTGGTGTGCGTGGCGCCGGAGACCATGCCGTCGGCTCGTCCGGTCGCCACCATCAGGGTTCCGAAGTAGTTGGGCTGGGCCACGATGTCGTGCGCCAGCTCGGCGGTCATGCCCCGATGGGCGCGCAGCCGCGCGTACTCGGCAGCGAAGTCGTCCCGCCAGTCGCTGGTGACCGGGTCGACCACGTTCGCGTCGCCGAGGTCGATGCCCAGCTCGCGGGTGCGCCGGGTGATGTCGTCCGGTCGGCCCAGCAGCGTCAGCTCGGCCACCCCACGGCGGAGCAGGATCTCCGCCGCGCGCAGGATCCGGTCGTCGGCGCCCTCCGGCAGCACCAGGTGCCGGCGTTGCGAGCGGGCCCGGTCGATCAGCTCGTTCTCGAACATCAGCGGGGTGACCCGGGTCGACCGGCTGACCCGCAACCGGCGGGCCAGGTCGTCGGTGTCCACGCAGCGCTCGAAAGCGCCCAGCGCGGCCTCCACCTTGCGCGGGTTGGCCGCGCTGGGCCGGCCCTCGATCCGGCTGGACGCGGCCACCGTGTCGTAGCTGTCGCTGCGCACGGACAGCACCGCGAGCCCGGTGTTCAGCCCCTCCACCAGCCGCATGGCCCGGGGGTCGGGCTGCTCGCCGAGCGTGAGCACCAGCCCGGCCACCGACACCTGCCCGGCCACGTGCGCGGCGCTCGCGGCGACGAGCAGGTCGGCCCGGTCCCCGGGGGTGATCACCAGGGCGCCCTCGGTGAGGTGGTCCAGCAGGGTCGGCACGTGTGCCGCGCCGACCACGAAGTCGAGCACGTCCCGGCTGAGCGCGGCGTCGTCCCCGGCCAGCAGGGTGGCGTCGAGCGCCGCCGCCACCTCGGCCACCGTCGGCGCCGACACCGTCGGCACCTCCGGGATGGCGTACGCGGGGACCGGCAGGTCGGGCAGCGTCATCGGCCCGGCCACCCGGTTGGCCATCACCGCGAGCACTGTCGCTCCCAGGTCGGCCAGATCGTGGTACGCGCCCCGCATGGCCGCCGCGACGGCCGCCGGCTCCTGCTCGAAACCGTCCACCACCGGCACCACCACACTGCCGAACTCGGTGGCCAGCCGGGCGTTGAAGGCCAGCTCCCGGGGATGGGCCGGGTCACCCGGGTCGTCGAAGTCGCTGCCCACCACGACCACCGCCGGGCACTGCCGCTCGACCGCCCGGTACCGCTCGACGACCCGGGAGATCAGCTCCTCCCGGCGCCCGTCGGCGACGAGCGCCGCCGCCTCGGCGTATGTCATGCCGGTCAGGTCGGCCTCGGGCAGGTCGACCCGGTAGCGGTCGTGCAACAGGGCAAGGATCGGGTCGGGGCCGGTGCCGGAGACCAGCGGCCGGAACACGCCGATCCGCCCGACCTGTCGGGACAACAGCTCCGCCAGCCCGAGGGCGATGGTCGACTTGCCCCCGCCCGAACCGACGCTGGTCAGATACACGCTGCGAGCCACGTACCCACCCTAGAAGATCGCGAGATCCGCCACCCAGGCCCAATGGCCCCCGTCCACCGCCTGATCCGACAGGTGGTCATTTCTGGCGCAGGGCTGCGATGCCGGCCAGGAAGATGTCGATGCCGGCCAGGAACTGCTCACGGTCGTCATGTTCGCGTAGCTGCGTCACCGTCGCGTGCACGAACGGGTACCTGGCGGGGTCCAGTTGCGCCCACTGCGCGGCGGTGGTGTTGAGGAACGCCTGCCGGTCCGCGTCGCTACCAGTGAGGTGCCGGGCGTTCGCGGCGTTCTGCACGGCGACGCCGAGGACGTAGTTCACGAGCGTCCCGGCCGCGTCGAAGCGCGCCTCCTCGGGGACGGCGAGCGCGTCCAGCAGCCTGCCGATGCTCTCGTAGAAGTCCAGTAGCGCGGGCCGCCACGGTTGCCGGGAGAGTTCCGCACCGACCCAGGGGTGGGTGTGGATCGCGTCGAACAGGCCCTGGGCGAGGAGGCGCAGGGTGTCGCGCGGGCCTGCGGCGGTGGCCGTGCCGGACAGGACGCGGGTGATGACGTCATCGGTGGCCGCCGCGAGCAGGTCGCCCTTGTCCGCGACGTGGTGGTAGATCGCGCCGTAGCCGGTCTTCAGGCGAACGGTGAGCGCACGCAGCGTCAGCGCGCTCTCGCCGTCGCTGTCCAGGATCTCGATCGCGGTCTGGATGATCAGCTCCCTGGACAGGCTGTCCGTGCGCCGCCGGGACTGCGCGGATCCGTTCGCCGTTCTCTTTGCCATGCCCCTAGTGTCGCACCCGTTGGATCGCCGCTCCAATCGCGTGTTAACGTCGTTTTGGAGCGGCGATCCAAAAGGGCCGCCCATCAGATCTGGAGGACCACCATGACGACACCGGTCACGATCATCGGAGCAGGTCTGGGCGGCCTGGTGCTGGCCCGCGTGCTGCACGTGCGCGGCGTCCCGTGCACGGTCTACGAGGCGGAGACGTCCCCGGCGACGCGCGCCCAGGGCGGCCTGCTGGACATCCGCGACTACAACGGCCAGCCGGCGCTGGAGATGGCGGGCCTGACCGGGGAGTTCCGCAAACTCATCCTGGAGGGACGTCAGGCGATGCGGATCCTGGACCGGCGCAGGACCCTCCTGCTCGACGTGCCCGAC
Organism: Micromonospora sp. C81; assembly: GCF_018070425.1. Taxonomy (NCBI): domain Bacteria; kingdom Bacillati; phylum Actinomycetota; class Actinomycetes; order Micromonosporales; family Micromonosporaceae; genus Micromonospora; species Micromonospora sp. C81. Next base: position 45,142 of record NZ_JAGPXS010000019.1, on the reverse strand, counting down.
GACGGCACGGGTGGCAGCCCCGAGGTGCAGCGCGGTGAACTGCGGCAGATGCTGCTCGACTCACTTCCCGCCGGCACCGTCCGCTGGGGCCACAAGGTCAGTGGCGTCCGCACCCTCGGCGAGGGCCGCCACGAGGTGTCCTTCGCCGACGGCACTGCCGTCGTCACGAACGTGCTGGTCGGCGCGGACGGCGCCTGGTCCCGGGTCCGACCGTTGCTCTCCGACGCGACACCCGAATACACCGGCTTCTCGTTCATCGAGACCCACCTGTTCGACGGGGATGCCCGGCACCCGACCAGCGCGGAAACCGTCGGCGGCGGAGCGATGATGGTGCTGGAGCCGGGCAGGGGAATCCTGGCCCACCGGGAGCGCGACGGGAACCTGCATACCTGGGTGATGCTCGCCAGGCCGCAGGACTGGTTCGCCACCATCGACTTCACCGACCCCGACGTCGCCACCGCTCGGATCGTGCAGGAGTTCGACGGCTGGGCGCCTGAGCTCACCGCTCTGGTCACCGACGGCGAGACCCCACCGGTCCTGCGCCACATCTTCACCCTGCCCGCCGAGCACCGGTGGGACCGGACGCCCGGGGTGACCCTGCTCGGCGACGCCGCACACCTGGCGGCCCCCAACGGCGAAGGTGCCAACCTGGCCCTGTTGGACGGCGCAGAACTGGGCGAGGCCATCGCCGCGCACCCCGACGACGTGGAGACGGCGCTCGCCGAATACGAGCAGGCAATGTTCGTGCGTAGCGTCGGGGCGAACGCCGAGGGCCCTGACCTTGAGGACATGCTGGGCGACGGCACACCCCACAAGCTGATCAACGCCTTCATTGGCGGCTGACGCTGACCCGTCCGGCTGCCGGCAGGGTGGTGGCGGTGACCCGGCGCGGCCCGACGGTGCGGTCGGCGTCTCATTCAGTGAGCCATCGTCAGAGCTGAGAAAAATTCACGCTTAGACTCCCACCCCATGACCACCCGGGGCTTGAGCAGCGACGATACGCCGACCGGGAAGCTGACGCCGGCAGGCATGGACGGAGTTTCCCGGGCCCGCCCGGCGGCACCGCTCGACGAGCCCACCATGGTGGTCAACCGCTCCGACGGCCCCACCGCGCTGATCGCCGCCGTGCCCCAACCGCCTCCGGTCTTCGTCGACCCCAGCGGCCGACGCCGCTCCCGCCTGCGCTGGCTCGCGTACGTCGTCGGTCTGCTGGGCCTGACCTATACCGGGCTGGTGGCCGTCAGCTTCGCCGGCGGCATGGTGGAGCCGCACACGGTGCTCCCCTTCCTGGACGAGGTCGAGCAGTCCGAACGGCCCCAGTCGCCGCAGGCCGAGGCGATCACCGCCATCCCCGAGCCCTCGACAGCCGTCCCCCGTACGTCGGCGGCCACGGTGGCACCCACCGTCGCCCCGGCTCCCCGTTCGCCTGCCCCCACACGGTCACCGAGCGCCACCCGCCCGGCGAGCGGTGACCCCGCCGGCGTGCCGACCTCGCCCAGCCCAGGGCGGACCACCTCGGCGGCTCCGACACCCGCAGACTCACCCTCGACCGAGGACCCGCCGCCCCCGCCCGAGGAAACCATCGACATCGAGCCCGGCGGTTCCCCCACCGACGGACTCCCCGCGGATGGCTGAGCCGGCGATCACGGCCCGCCGCCGCCGGGCCGTACCGCCACCGCGCTGGGTCCTGCTCGGCATGCTTCTGGCGGTCCTGACCGGCGTGCTCCTGGTCAACGCGTACACCAACGCCTCCTTCACCCCGGACCACCAGCACAGCAACCAGGGGCAACGCGAGGTCCCCACCTCGGTGGTGAACGGGGGGCCGATCATCAGCGCCAACAGCGAGCAGGTCCGCTCCTACCGCCTGCCCGAACGGACCATCGCGCTCACCTTCGACGACGGCCCCGACCCGGTCTGGACCCCCGAGGTTCTGCGCGTCCTGGACGCCCACCAGGTCAAGGGCACGTTCTTCGTGCTGGGTTCGCAGGTCGCCCGGCACCCCGACATGGCCCGCAACCTGGTCGAGGGCAGCCACGAGCTCGGCGTGCACACGTTCACCCACCCCGACCTCAGCGAGCTGTCCGGATGGCGGCGAGACCTGGAGTACGCCCAGACCCAGCTCGCCCTCGCCGCCGTCACCGGCGTGCGCACCTCACTGGTCCGGTTTCCGTACTCCTCGCATGCCGACGCGATCGACAACCAGGACTGGCCGGTGCTGATCGCCGCCGGTGACCTCGGGTATCTGACCGTGCTCAACGACACCGACAGCCAGGACTGGGCGCTGCCCGGCGTCGACAGGATCGTCGAGAACGCCACCCCGGACGGTGCCTCGGGCGCGATCACCCTCTGGCACGACGCCGGCGGTGACCGCGCACAGACCGTCGCCGCCCTCGACCGCTTCATCCCCATGATGAAGGAAAGGGGATACCGCTTCGTCACCGCGACCGAGGGACTGAACCTCGCCTTCGCCGCCGCCGGTGTCGACCACCGGGCGGAATCCGGTGCCGCAGCCACCGCGGGGGACCGCTGGCGCGGCCGGATGCTGGTCTGGGCGGTACGGGGCGCCGACCACGTGCTGAGCGTGTTCGGGATCCTCTTCGTGCTCGTCGGGGTGCTCACGCTGGCGCGTACCGCCGTGCTGTTCCTGCTCGCCGGGCGACACGCCCGGCGCCGTCGGGCCGGGGACTGGACGTGGGGGCCGCCGGTCACCGCGCCGGTGTCGGTGATCGTCCCGGCGTACAACGAGAAGGAGGGGATCGCCGCGGCGGTCCGTTCACTCGCCGGCGGCGACCATCCCGGCGGAATCGAGGTGGTCGTCGTCGACGACGGCTCCACCGACGGGACCGCGGACATCGTCGACGCCCTCCGCCTGCCCAATGTCCGGGTGGTGCGCAAGCCCAACGGTGGCAAACCCAGCGCGTTGAACACCGGCGTGGCGCTGGCCCGGCACGACCTGATCGTCATGGTCGACGGGGACACCGTCTTCGAACCCGACGCCGTCCGTCGGCTCGTGCAGCCCTTCGCCGACCCGCAGGTGGGCGCGGTGGCAGGCAACGTGAAGGTCGGCAACCGGCGCAGTCTGATCGCCAAGTGGCAGCACATCGAGTACGTGATCGGATTCAACCTGGACCGGCGCCTCTACGAGACGCTGCGCTGCATGCCGACGGTGCCCGGGGCGATCGGCGGCTTCCGGCGGCAGGCGCTGCGGTACGCCGGGGGAATGACCGATGACACCCTGGCCGAGGACACCGACGTCACCATGGCGCTCGGCCGGGCCGGCTGGAAGGTCGTCTACGAGGAGACGGCCCGTGCCTGGACCGAGGCGCCGACGAGCATCGGCCAGCTCTGGAAACAGCGCTACCGGTGGAGCTACGGCACCATGCAGGCGATGTGGAAGCATCGCCGCTCCGTGTTCGACAGGGGTGCGTCGGGCCGGTTCACCCGGCGTTGCCTGTTCTTCCTCAGCCTCTTCGGCGTGCTGTTGCCGCTGCTCGCGCCGGTGATCGACCTGCTGGCCCTGTACGGCCTCTTCTTCCTCGACCGGACCGCCACGGCGGTGGCCTGGCTGGTCATGCTCGGCGTGCAGCTGGTCACCGCGGTGGTGGCGTTCCGGCTGGACCGGGAGAAGCTGGGCGTGCTGTGGGTGTTGCCGCTCCAGCAGTTCGTCTACCGGCAGTTGATGTACCTGGTGATGATCCAGGCCGTGGTCACCGCGCTGACCGGCGGCCGGCTGGGCTGGCAGAAACTGCGACGCACCGGCCTGGAACCCGTCGCCTCCCGTACCGGCTGACCGGCAGGCGCCGGCCAGCGGCCAGTTGCCAGCGGCCAGCCGTCAGCCGCCCGTCAGATGCCCAGCCGGGCGGCGCTTCCCGGCACCGGGTGGCTCAGTCCTCGTCGATGTCGTCGAGCCGTGCCAGCCAGGTGGCGAACCGCTCGATCGGCGTCTCGAAGTCGGGGTTGAGGTCGACGAAGTCGCGCAGGCGTTCACCCAGCCACTCCAGGGTCACCTGCTCATCGCCCCGGCGCTCGACCAGCTCCTCGATGCCACGGTCGGTGAAGTACATGGGTACGTCCTCTTACTCGGCCCGGCAGGGCCGGGCGGGTGGTCAAGTGGACCGACGGAGCCGGGGCAGGACCGTGGTGAACGGCCCTGCCCCGGCTCTCGCGGTGCGGTCAGGTCACGGGCGGGGGAGAGCCGCCTCGATCAGCGCGTTCTGCTCGACCTCGTGGGTCTTGGCCGAGCCGACCGCCGGGGCGGCCGCGGCCGGGCGGGAGATCCGCCGCAGCCGGACGTCCGTGAGGTGCTCCAGCAGGTTGAGCGCGACGAACGACCAGGCACCCTGGTTGGCCGGCTCCTCCTGCACCCAGGCGAAGTCCTCCGCGTTCGGGAACTGCGCGAGGGCGGCCCGGATCTCCTCCACCGGCAGCGGGTAGAGCTGCTCGATCCGGAGGATCGCGGTGTCGGTGACGCCGCGCTCCTGCCGGGCCTGGAACAGGTCGTAGTAGACCTTGCCCGAGCAGAGCAGCACCCGCTTCACCGCCTCCGGTGCCGGGGCGGCCGTGTCGCGCAGCACCGGCTGGAAGGTGCCGGTGGTGAAGTCCTCCACCGACGAGACGCAGAGCTTGTGCCGCAGCAGCGACTTCGGCGTGAACACCACCAGCGGCTTGCGCTTGGGCGACAGTGCCTGGCGGCGCAGCAGGTGGAAGTAGTTCGCCGGGGTCGTCGGGATGGACACCCGCATGTTGTCCTCGGCGCACATCTGCAGGAACCGCTCCGGCCGGCCGGAGGTGTGGTCCGGGCCCTGGCCCTCGTGGCCGTGCGGCAGCAGCAGGGTGACGGCGGAGCGCTGGCCCCACTTCACCTCGCCGGACGAGATGAACTCGTCGATCACCGACTGGGCACCGTTGACGAAGTCACCGAACTGGGCCTCCCAGGCGACCAGCGCGTTGATGTTCTCCACCGAGTAGCCGTACTCGAAGCCCATCGCCGCGTACTCGCTGAGCAGCGAGTCGTGCACGAAGAACCGGGAGCGCTCGCCGTCGCCGGTGAGCGACTTGAGTGGCAGATAGTCCTCGCCGGTGCGGGAGTCGACCACCGAAGCGTGCCGCTGGACGAACGTGCCGCGACGCGAGTCCTGGCCGGCCAGCCGGACCGTTACCCCGTCGTGCAGCAGCGCACCGAGCGCGATGATCTCGCCGAAGCCCCAGTCGATGTTGCCCTCGACGGACATCTTCGCCCGCCGGTCCAGCAGTTGCTGGATCCGCTTGTGCGGGGTGAAGCCCTCCGGCAGGTTGATGTGCGCCTCGCCGACCGCCTTGACCACTGACGCGTCGGTGGCGGTGTCGACCTGCGGCTCCGGCTCCTCCTCGCGGCGCGGCCGGTTGAGCTGGCGCGGTGCCGCCGCGGCGTCCCGGGTGGCCTTGAAGACCTTCTCCAGCTGTGCCTGGTAGTCGCGCAGCAGCTCTTCCGCGTCCTCCACGGTGATGTCACCGCGGCCGATCAGCTCCTCGGTGTAGAGCTTGCGGACCGAGCGCTTCGAGTCAATGATCTTGTACATCTGGGGGTTGGACATCGACGGGTCGTCGCCCTCGTTGTGCCCGCGCCGCCGGTAGCAGACCATGTCGATCACGACGTCCTTGTTGAACGTCTGCCGGTATTCGAAGGCCAGCCGGGCCACCCGGACCACGGCCTCCGGGTCGTCGCCGTTGACGTGGAAGATCGGCGCCTGGATCATCCGGGCCACGTCGGTGCTGTAGAGGCTGGACCGGCTGTATTCCGGGGCGGTGGTGAAGCCGACCTGGTTGTTGACCACCACGTGCACCGTGCCGCCGGTGCGGTAGCCGCGCAGCTGCGACAGGTTGAGCGTCTCGGCGACCACGCCCTGCCCGGCGAACGCGGCGTCACCGTGCACCGCCAGCGGCAGCACTGTGTAACCCTCGAGCTTGAGGTCGATCCGGTCCTGCTTGGCCCGGACGATGCCCTCCAGCACCGGGTCCACGGCCTCCAGGTGCGACGGGTTGGCCACCACCGACACCTTGACCGAGTGCTCGCCGTCGGGGGTGGTGAACTTGCCGTTCTGACCCAGGTGGTATTTCACGTCGCCGGAGCCCTGCGTCGAGCGCGGGTCCAGGTGGCCCTCGAACTCCGAGAAGATCTTCTCGTACGGCTTGCCGACGATGTTCGCCAGCACGTTGAGCCGACCCCGGTGGGCCATGCCGATGACGACCTCGTCCAGGCCGTTCTCGGCCGAGGACTCCAGCACCTCACCGAGCAGCGGGATGAGCGACTCGCCGCCCTCCAGGGAGAAGCGCTTCTGGCCGACGTACTTGGTCTGCAGGAAGGTCTCGAACGCCTCGGCGGCGTTCAGCCGGTTGAGCACGTGCTTCTGCTCGTCGGCGGCCGGCTTCTCGTACTTGCGCTCGATCCGCTCCTGGACCCAGCGACGCTCCTCCGGGTCCTGGATGTGCATGTACTCGATGCCGACCCGGCGGCAGTATGAGTCGCGCAGCACGCCGAGGATCTCGCGCAGCTTCATCCGCTGCCGGCCGGCGAAGCCGTTGACCGGGAACTCGCGGTCAAGGTCCCACAGGGTGAGCCCGTGCTGGAGGACGTCCAGGTCGGGGTGCTTGCGGATCTTGAATTCCAGCGGGTCGGTGTCGGCCATCAGGTGACCGCGCACCCGGTACGCGTGGATCAGCTCGTGCACCCGGGCGGTCTTGTTGATCTGACCCTCGGAGTTGACGGCGACGTCGCGCACCCAGCGCACCGGCTCGTACGGGATGCGCAGCGAGGTGAAGACCTGGTCGTAGAAACCGTGCTCACCCAGGATCAGCTCGTGCATCACCTTGAGGAACTCGCCGGACTGCGCGCCCTGGATGATCCGGTGGTCGTACGTGCTGGTCAGCGTGATGATCTTGCTGACGGCCAGCTCGGCCAGGGTGGTCTCGGACATGCCCTGGTAGGGGGCCGGGTATTCCATCGCGCCGACGCCGATGATCGCGCTCTGGCCCTGCATCAGCCGCGGCATCGAGTGCACGGTGCCGATGCCGCCCGGGTTGGTCAGCGAGATCGTGGTGCCGGAGTAGTCCTCCATGGTCAGCTCGTTGCGCCGCGCCCGTCGGACCACGTCCTCGTACGCCTGCCAGAACTGCCGGAAGTCCATCGTCTCGCAGCCCTTGATGGAGGGGACCACCAGGTTGCGGCTGCCGTCCGGCTTGGCCAGGTCGATCGCGATGCCGAGGTTGACGTGCGCCGGCCGGAGCACGGCGGGCTTGCCGTTGGCCTCGGCGAAGGAGTTGTTCATCTCCGGGTGCTGGACGAGCGCCCGGACCAGCGCGTAACCGACCAGGTGGGTGAAGCTGACCTTGCCACCGCGCCCCCGGGCGAGGTGGTTGTTGATCACGATGCGGTTGTCGACCAGCAGCTTGGCCGGGACCGCGCGGACGCTGGTCGCGGTGGGCACGCTCAGCGAGGCGTCCATGTTCTGGACGATCTTCGCAGCGACGCCACGCAGCGGCGTGGTCTGCGGACCGTCAGCGGCCGGCGCAGCGGCCTTGGCGGCCGGCTTGGCCGGCGCGGCCTTCTCCGATGCGGCCTTGGCCGTGGCCGGAGCGGCGGCGGGCTTGGCCGGTGCCGACTGCGCGGCGGCCGGCTTCGTGGCAGTCGCCGGCTTCGCCTTGGCGCTCGGCTGGTTGACCTCGGCGGCAGCCTCCGGCTGGCCGTCGGGCTCGGGAGCGGCGGCTGGCTTGTTCGACGACTCGGCGCCGCGCGGGGTGGCCGCTCCGGGCGCCGGACGGTAGTCGGCGAAGAAGTCGTGCCAGGCCGAATCGACGCTCGTTGGGTCGGCGAGGTAACGCTGGTACATCTCCTCGACGATCCACTCATTCGGGCCGAAACCCGCTAGTGGGTTCTCCTGCGAAGTCTGCTGGGTCGACACGGCCGGTAATCGCCTCTTTCACGCGGGTTTGTGTGGCACGCGGTGTGTTCCTCCCGCCCGGTCAGGGGCACGGAGGGTACGGCTCCCAGGCTACGCCGTACCGATCCCGCAGGCATTTCCGCCTCGGTCCCGTGGCCGGTTTCACAGAAGATGCCAGAAGTTCAGCAACGCCTGCGCGCACCGTGTCGAACTGGTAACACCCGGCCCTCGCGCGGCCGGTCGCCGAGGGTGACGCCCGACCCCGGAGCGGCCAGCCTGTCGTTGCCGCCCCGGGGTCGCAGACGCCATCAGGCGATGTCGCGCCGCCGGGTGAGCAGAACTCCGGCAATTCCGCTGACCAGCGCGTAGCCGATCAGCACGAGGGCACCGACCCACCAGGACGGTGTGAACTCCGAGGTGCCTTCAGTGATCATGACCTGGGACGCCACAGCGGGCCAGACGACCTGCCACTTGAGAACCGCCTCGCTGTCGAGGAGGTTCGACAGGAGCAGGAAGAGCAGACCCACCACCTGGGTGCCGATCAGATAGAGCACCGCCGCCGTGATCACCGCACCGAGCTGGTTGGTGATCAGCGTGCCGATGCCCACACCGAGGATCGTCCAGATGGCGTAGGCCAGCAGGTTGAATAGCAGTGCCCGCTGCACCGGCCACTCACCGAGCTGAGTGCCGTAGTCGTTGGCGGACAGGAAGATCGCGCCGGCGGCCAGGTCGATCAGCGTGGTGGCCAGCCAGAACATGAATCCGAGCAGGCTGGCGGCGACGAGCTTGCTGACGATGACCGACGTTCGCCGGGGAGTCGTCAGGAACGTCGTGGTCGCGGTCTGGTGGAAGAACTCGTTGGTGACCATCAGGATGCCGATGAGCATCACGAACATCAGCCCGAGGTACTGGCCCGAGGTGTAGAGGTTCGCCGCCTGCGCCGGCGCTGTCGCCTGCTCGGCGCTGACGCCGATCTCCTCGGCGTCGCCGCCGAGCGCCGTGACCGCCAACCACGCGTTGACAGCGAAGGCCAGTGCGATCGAGAGGAACGCGCCGAGAGCCAGCCACCACCAGGTGCTGGTGGTACGGATCTTGAGTAGCTCGGATCGGACCAGGTTCATCGGATGCCCGCCTTTCCGGCCGTCAGCTCCAGGAAGACCCGTTCCAGGTCGGGCCGTTCGGTGGACAGTTCGTGCAGTTCCACCCCGGCGGCCAGCGCGGCCCGGCCGACAGTGGGTGCGTCGACCCCGGCGACCAGCAGGGTGCCGTGCTCGTCGGTGTCGACGGTCGCCGACTGCGCCTTCAGCGCGGCGGTCAGCGCCTCGGCCTGCGGGGTGCGGACCCGGACCAGGGCGCCCTGCGCCATCGACCCGAGCACCTGGTCGACCGGCCCCTGCCGGACGAGCTGACCGGCCGCGATGATCACCACGTCGTCGGCGAGGAGCTGCATCTCCGACAGCAGGTGGCTGGAGACCAGCACGGTGCGGCCCTCGTGGGCGAGGTTCTTGAGGAACCCGCGCATCCATCGGATGCCCTCCGGGTCGAGCCCGTTGGCCGGCTCGTCCAGGATCAGCACCCGGGGGTCACCGAGCATCGCCGCGGCGATGCCGAGCCGCTGCTTCATGCCCAGCGAGTAACCCTTGAACTTGCGCTTCGCCGCCGGGCTCAGCCCGACCAGGGCCAACACCTCGTCGGCCCGCTGCTTCGGCAGCCCGGCCGCCGCGCAGATCACCCGCAGGTGGTTGATGCCGGTACGGCCCTTGTGCGCGCTGGAGGCCTCCAGCACCGCGCCGACGTGCCGCAGCGGGTCGGCGAGGTCGGCGTACCGGTGGCCGCTGATGGTGGCCGTGCCGGCGGTGGGGGTGACCAGGTTCAGCAGCATGCGCAGCGTGGTGGTCTTGCCGGCGCCGTTCGGGCCGAGGAAGCCGGTCACCCGCCCCGGCGCCACGGTGAAGGACAGGTTGTTCACCGCCCGGACGCTCTTGTACTGCTTCGTCAGACCGGACACCACGATCTGACCGTCGCTGGTGGGGCTTCTCTGCCCGTCAGTCATCGTTCTCCTCCCGTGTGTGGCGTCGAGGTACGCCGTGGCACAGCGTGACGGCCCGTGGCAACAAGGTCAATCAGGCGCGGTCGGTACGTTCGCCTCCGTCGCGGGGTGGAGGCGACTCATCCCTGCGGACTACGGCCCGGCTTCAGCGGGCGATCCAGGTTGCCTGTGCCGCGCCGAGCAACGACCCGTCCGGGCCGTACAGACTGGTGTGCACGAGCGCCTTGCGCCCATCGACGCGCAGCAACGCCCCGGTCACCACGCACTCGTCGCCCGGTCCGGGTAGCGCCGTGACCACGGCGGCGATCCGGCCCAACAGGTACGGGCGACCGGGCGCGAGCACCGCCCAACCGCCGGGGCAGTCCAGCGCCGCCCAGACCGTGGCCTCGCTGACCTGCTCGGGTGCCCGGAACGGCGCCGCGGTCCGCCCATCGGGCAGCCGGCCAGGAAAGATCCGCAACCCGTCCGCCCGCTGCGGCCCACAGACGTAACAGCCGGGGAAGGGATGCTCGACCAGGCCGGGGAAGTGGGCCGCCGCAGCCACCGCCGTGGCCAGGTCCACCGGGGGTACGACGGCATCGACGACCCCGGCCGGGCGCACCTCGGCCACCAGCTCGCCGGACGGGTCACGGACCGCACCGTCGACCAGCGTCAACTCGGTCTCCAGCGGTGGTGGCCGGCGCAGCGTCACCTCGACCGGATCGCTGCCGCCGGCCTCGGTGGCGAACACTCCCGCGCTCCAGCCGCCGTTGCCGGAACCGGGGGGCCCGTTGTAGCGCGACTCGATGCGCATCGTCGACCTCCGGTGGGCGTGCCGGCGCCTTCGCCGGCCTGCCCGGGCAGCCTCGCACGGTCTTCGCGGGGTGCCGCCAGCGGTCTCGCCTGCCGGCGTTCACCCGATCGACACCGGTGGTCCCCGTGGATGGCAACCCGGGCACCTACACAGATCCCATGGCCGTTCTGCATGCCGCTGGCACATCCCTGAAGACCAGCGGATACACCCTGCTGATCGCCGACGACCCCACCCAGGTCGCGGCCGCGCAACGCCTGCGCCACGAGGTGTTCGCCACCGAACTCGGCGCCACCCTCCTTCCCGGCGAGGCCGGATTGGACGTGGACCCCTTCGACGCGTACTGCGACCACCTGATCGTCCGCGAGGACAGCACCGGCGAGGTGGTCGGCACCTACCGGCTGCTACCGCCCGGACGCACCGACCAGCGGTACGCCGAGGAGGAGTTCGACCTCTCCGCGCTCGACCCGCTCCGCGACGACCTCGTCGAGGCGGGTCGGTCGTGCGTGCACCCGGACCACCGCTCGGGCGCGGTGATCAATCTGATGTGGGCCGGCATCACCCGGTACCTGCACCTGCGTGGCTCCCGCTGGCTCGGTGGCTGTGCCTCGGTGCCGGTGGGCGACGGTGGGCGCACGGTCGCCGAGGTGTGGAGCCAGGCCCAGGCCCGGCACCTGTCGCCGCCGCCGTTGCGGGTCCGCCCACGGCGACCCTGGTTCGCCGAGTCGGCCACGGCTCCCGGCCCGGCCGCCGCCGCGCCGGTGGCGGCTGTCGGACCGGCGGGGCGCGTCGTGGTGCCACCGCTGCTGCGGGGCTACCTCCGGCTCGGCGCGTGGATCTGCGGCGAGCCGGCGTACGACCCCGACTTCGGGTGCGCGGACTTCTACGTGCTCTTTTCCCTGGACCGGATGAACCCGCGCTACCTGCGCCACTTCCTGGGCGGGGAGCAGCGGTGACCACCGGGGCGCACGATCTGTGGCGGCCCTCCTCGGGCTGTGACGACGACTGCCTGCCGGCGGCCGGCGAGGTGCCCACGGTGCCGGTGGCCCGCCGGGTGCTGCGGTTGGTCGCCGCGACCGGAATGCTGGTCGCCGGGGTCGGCCTGGTGCTGCTGCTGCCCGTGCTTCCGACCCGGGAGCGGCAGGCGGCGGCACGCGGCTGGGCCCGGGCGACCACGCGGGCGTTCGGCGTCCGGCTGGTGATCCGGGGTCGGTTGCCCCGGCGGCGGGCGCTGCTGGTCGCCAACCACGTCTCCTGGCTGGACATCCTCGCGGTGCTGGCGGTCGCGCCCACCCGGATGGTCGCGAAGCGGGAGATCCGCTCCTGGCCGGTGGTCGGGCTGCTGGCCGCGGCGGCGGGCACGGTCTTCGTGGACCGGGCCCGGCCGCGGGCACTGCCGACGAGCGTCGGGCGGGTCGCCGAGACGCTGCGCGCCGGCCGGTCGGTGGCGGTCTTTCCGGAGGGTACGACCTGGTGCGCTGGTGACGGCGCTGCCGACTGCCGCCCGGGCGGCGGCTTCCGGCCGGCGATGTTCCAGGCGGCAATAGACGCGGGCAGCCCGGTGGTGCCGCTGCGGCTCGCCTACCGCTGCGAGGCCATCGGCTCCACCACCACGGCAACGGCCTTTCTCGGTGCGGACACCCTGCTGCGCTCGGTGGCCCGGGTGGTCGCGGCGCGGGACATCGTGGTGTCGGTGACGATCGCCGCCGCGCTGCACCCGGCCCGTGCTGCCGACCGGCGATTGCTGGCCCGGGCGGCCGAGTCGGCCGTACACCTGCTGCCGGCAGGCGGCGTGGCGCGGACCCGGCTGCGTCCGGTGCCCACGGTGACCCCGGCGGTCGCCGTGTCCGTGCCGGTGCAGACGTCCGGCCGGGAGCTGGACCTGGCGGCCTGAGGGGAGCGGGGTCGCCGGTCGGCGACCCCGCCGGGTGCAGGGGCGACCAACACGCGACCTGTCTTGTGCTATCGCGATGTATCGCGTTACTGTCCTCTCTGTCAGGCGCGTGTCCGCGCGTCGTCGAGGGGAGGAAACCCATGGCCGGATGGACGGTCGAGAGCCCGCAGCGGCTCACCGTGGACGGCCCGGTCACCCGGCTGGACGTCCGCCTGGTGAGCGGCCGGCTCAACGTGGTCGCCACCGACGGCCCGGCCCGGATCGACGTCACCCAGGTCGGTCGGCGGCCGGTCCTGATCGACCACTCCGACGGCCGGCTCACCGTCCGTCAGGAGCGCGGCCACGGCTGGACGGACGTCCTGCGCTGGTTCCGGATGATCCACCGCTACCCCCGGGTGGACGTCTCGCTCGCCGTGCCCGCCGACGTCCTCGCCGACCTGGGGCTGGTCGCGGGCTCGGTGGTCGCCTCCGGTCTGCGCCGGCAGACCACTGTGCATGTCACCGCCGGTCAGATCACCCTGATGGGCCTGCGCGGCAACACCTCCGCGACGATCACCTCCGGGCCGGTGGAGGCGCTCGGCGTCCGGGGCGACCTCACTCTGGAGACGGTCTCCGGGGAGGTGATCCTCGCCGACAGCGCCGCCGAGCGGGTGCGTGCGCAGACCGTCTCCGGGGCGATCACCTGCGACCTGGACAACCCCCGACGCAGCGAGATCCGGTTGACCACCATCTCGGGCAGCATCACCGTCCGGGTCCGCGAGGACAGCGACCTCGCCGTCCAGATGCACACCGCCTCCGGCCGGATCACCAGCGGCTTTCCGCAGGTTCGCACCTCGACGTTCCCACTGCGCAGCAGCGAGGGAGTGCTCGGTGCCGGCGAAGGTAAGCTCTGGGCTTCCGCGACCTCGGGCAGCATCGCCCTGCTCGCCCGAGCGGTCGACAACGATTCCGAGGAGCTGCCGTGACCGCCGTGTTCAGCCACGGACGGCTCCGGCTCTATCTCCTCAAGCTCCTCGACGACGGCCCGAAGCACGGGTACGAACTGATCCGCCTTCTGGAGGACCGGTTCCTCGGGCTCTACGCGCCCAGCGCCGGCACCATCTATCCCCGCCTGCAACGGCTGGAGGCCGAGGGGCTGGTCAGCCACACCGCTGCCGGCGGCCGCAAGACGTACGACATCACCGACGCCGGCCGTGCCGAGCTGCACCAGCGCGCCGGTGAGCTGACCGAGCTGGAATCGGACATCGCGGCCTCGGTGGCCGACCTCTCCAGCCTGGCCGGCGAGATCCGCAGCGAGGTGCGCGGGTCGGTACGCGACCTCAAACGGGAGCTGAGCGAGGCCACCCGGCAGACCCGGCGTAACCGGTGGGAGGCCCCCGCGGCGCCGCCCCGGCCGACGCCGACCGCCGGGCCGCAGGCCGCGCTGCTCGACGAACTCGACCAGCGGCTGGCCGCGTTCACCGCCGAGGTGGGCCGGCTCGTGCGTGCCCGACAGTTCAGCGAAACCCAGCTGAGCACCGCGATCCGGCTGCTCGACGGCGCCCTGGACGGGCTGCGCCGCCTGCTGCGCTGAGCAGGGTCAAGGGTCCGGCCACGACTCACAGGCATTTTCCAGGAACCATCCAGCGGCGGCGCAGTGACGTCACCGATGATGGGCCCATGCCCGCTACCCAGACCGAGGCGCGACTCCTCGTCGTCGAGGACGACCCCAACATCCTCGAACTGCTCTCCGCGAGCCTGCGGTTCGCGGGCTTCGACGTGGCCACCGCGACCAGTGGGAGCGCGGCGCTCAACGCCGCCAAGGACCACCGGCCCGACCTGGTGGTGCTCGACGTGATGCTTCCGGATCTCGACGGTTTCGAGGTCATCCGGATGCTCCGCGAGGGCGGCACGCGTACGCCTGTGGTCTTCCTGACCGCCCGGGACGCCACCGACGACAAGATCCGTGGGTTGACCCTGGGCGGCGACGACTACGTCACGAAGCCGTTCAGCCTGGAGGAGCTGACCGCCCGGATCCGCGCCGTGCTGCGCCGCACCACTACCGGCGAGCAGGCCCCGTCCCGGCTCACCTTCGCCGACCTGGAGTTGGACGAGGAGACCCACGAGGTGCACCGGGCCGGCCAGCGCGTCCAGCTCTCGCCGACGGAGTTCAAGCTGCTGCGCTACCTGATGCTCAACGCCAACCGGGTGCTGTCCAAGGCGCAGATCCTCGACCACGTCTGGAACTACGACTTCCGTGGTGACGACAACATCGTCGAGTCCTACATCTCCTACCTGCGACGCAAGGTCGACACCACCCAGCCCCGGCTGATCCACACCCTTCGCGGCGTCGGGTACGTGTTGCGCAAGCCGGCGGCGTGAACCGGGTCCAGCAGGCGAAAGGGCGGGTCCGCAGCGTCCCGCTGCGGGTCAAGCTGGTCGCCTCGGTGCTCGCCCTGGTCTCCGGCGCCCTGGTGGTGATCAGCGTCTCGACCGCGTACTTCCTGCACAACTACCTGGTCGACCAGATCGACCTGGAGCTACGCGACTCGGCGGGCCGCATCCAGTCCCTCACGCTCACGTCGAACGTCGTCTCGCTGCCCAGCGACTACGTGATCGTGCTGACCAGCCCGTCGACAGGCAAGGTGCAGGCCTTCCGGTACGACACGTCCCGCTTCCAGACGGTCGATCTGCCGCCGTGGCCGGACGACGCGGCCGGGTTCGCGGCGCAAGAGCGGGAGCAGGACGGCAAGCCGCGCACCGTCCACGCGCGGGACAGTTCGGTGCGCTGGCGGATGCTCTACACCGAGCTGCCCAACGGCCAGATGGCGGCCATCGGCGAGCACCTGACCGACGTCGACTCCGCCGTCAAGCGGCTGGCCTGGATCGACCTGCTGGTCGGCGGCGCGGTGCTGATCATGTTGGCGTCGGTCGGCGCGGCGATCGTCCGGACCAGCCTCAAGCCGCTGGTGGAGATCGAGCGCACCGCCGCCGCGATCGCCGGGGGTGATCTGACCCGCCGGGTGCCCGACCCGGAGCAGGGCCAGGAGCATCCCACCTCCGAACTGGGTCGGCTGTCGCGCGCGTTGAACGCGATGCTCACCCAGATCGAGGCGGCGTTCACCGCCCGAGCCGCCTCGGAGACGTCGGCCCGCTGGGCCGAGAGCGCCGCCCGGGACGCCGCCGCCTCCGCCCAGGCGTCGGAGGCGCGGGCCCGGCGCTCCGAGGAGCGGATGCGGCAGTTCGTCGCGGACGCCTCGCACGAGCTGCGGACCCCGTTGACCACCATTCGCGGCTTCGCCGAGCTGTACCGGCAGGGTGCGGCGCGGGCACCGGAGCAGACCGCCGGCCTGCTGCGCCGGATCGAGGACGAGGCGGCCCGGATGGGGCTGCTGGTGGAGGACCTGCTGCTGCTGGCCCGCTTGGATCGGGAGCGGCCGCTGTCGCTGACCCCGGTGGAGCTGCCGGTGCTCGCCTCCGACGCCGTGCACGCCGCCCGGGCCATGGCCCCTGATCGGCGGATCGATCTGGAGATCGAGCCGGACTCGGGCCCGCTCGTCGTGTCCGCCGACGACGCGCGGCTGCGCCAGGTGATCGGCAACCTGGTCACCAACGCGCTGACCCACACCCCGCCGGACGCCGAGATCCGCGTGCGGTTGCACAGCGAACCGGGCGGTTTCGCCGTGGTGGAGGTCGCCGACACCGGCCCGGGCCTCTCCCCGGAGCAGGCCGAACGGGTCTTCGAACGGTTCTACCGGGCCGACGCGGCACGGACGCGGCGAGCCGACGGCAACACCGGCACCGGGCTCGGCCTGGCCATCGTGGCGGCGCTCGTCGCCGCCCACCACGGCTCGGTCTCGGTGGCCGAGACGCCCGGTGGTGGCGCCACCTTCCGGGTCCGGATCCCGCTGCTGGCACAGATCGACGCGGCGGACGAGTGACTTTCAGCCAACTTCCAGGACGGTTCCAGGTTGATCGCAGTGCGGAGGGAGAAGGTAGTTCCATGACCGAGTTCGAGTCCGACCCGCAGCGCCGGCCGGCCCCCACCGACGCCGAGCCGTCGCACCCCACCGCCGAGCTGCCGCGTGACGAGCGCGCGCAGTCCGACTCCCCGACCACCCCCGTCCAGGTCGTCCCGACCGCCGGTGACGCCACGGACGCCACGGCCGTCACTTCCGCCGCGCCCGCCGCTCAGCCGGCCACCCCCCAGCTGACCGGGTACGAGCCGCCGGCCGCCACCCCGTCCGCGCCGCCGTACCCGGTCTCCGGCTACCCGGCGCCCGGCCAGCACGGCTACCCGCAGCCGACCGCCGGCCACCACGCCGGCGCGCCCTGGTACGCGGGCCAGCAGTCCGGCTGGGCGGGCGGGGGCCAGCCGGGCGCCTACGCGCAGCACCAGCAGCACACCCAGCACCTCGGCCAGCACGGCCAGCACCTTGGGCAGCAGCCGGGCCAGCCGGTTCCGCCGTGGGGCCCGCAGGTCGCGCCGCCCGGCAGTGGCCCGCGGCCGAGTCGGATCGCCAAGTTCGCCGGAGCGGGCGTCGCGGTGTTCGCCCTGATGCTCGGCTCGGGCGTCGCCGGCGGTGCCCTCGCCCTCGCCCTCGACGGGGACGGCGGCGGTATCACCCGCACCTACTCGGCGGCGCCGGTCATCAACAGCGCCGACCTCCCGAAGATCGCCGCTTCCGTGCAGGACAGCGTCGTCTCGATCACCACCGACAGCGGTGAGGGCTCCGGGGTGGTGCTCAGCGCCGACGGGTACGTGCTGACCAACAACCACGTGGTCGCCAACGCCGCCGGTGGCGCCGTACAGGTGATCTTCGCCGACGGCAAGAAGGCCGACGCGAAGGTCATCGGCACCGACCCGAAGACCGACCTGGCCGTGGTGAAGGCCAACGGGGTCAGCGACCTCAAGCCGGCCAAGTTCGGCGACAGCGACGCCATGCAGGTCGGCGACCAGGTGCTCGCCCTGGGCAGCCCGCTCGGCCTCCAGGGTTCGGTGACCTCCGGCATCCTCAGCGCCCGGGACCGCACCATCCGGGCCGGCGAGGGTCAGCCGCAGGACCCGAGCCAGCAGCAGAGCCAGGCCGTCAGCTCGATCTCCGGTCTGCTCCAGACCGACGCGCCGATCAACCCGGGCAACTCCGGCGGCGCGCTGGTCAACACCCGCGGCGAGGTGATCGGCGTCAACACCGCCATCGCCACCTCCGGGCAGAGCACCGGCAACATCGGCGTCGGTTTCGCCATCCCCAGCAACAAGGCCAAGGACGTCGCGGGCAAGCTCCAGCGTGGCGAGAAGGTCAGCCACCCGTCGCTCGGGGTGGGCGTCAACCAGGCCGAGGGCGGCGGCGCGCTCGTCGCGTCGGTCACCCCGGGCAGCCCGGCCGAGAAGGCCGGCCTCCAGCGTGGCGACGTCGTCACCCGCTTCGGCGACAAGCCGGTCAACGACTCGGACGACCTGGTCGGCGCGGTGCAGGCCGGCAAGGTCGGCGACCGGGTCGAGGTGCAGTTCAAGCGGAACGGCACCGAGAAGTCGGTAACCGTGACGCTCGCCGAGACGTCCTGACGGACAACTGAACCTGCTTCCTCCCTCCAGCGGCGGGTGGCGGGGCCGAGGGGGTCGGCTCCGTCACCCGCCGCTTTTTCCGCCCGGCGGCGGTTCACCCGGATCGGGTGAACCGCCGTCACCCCGGTTTCCGGCACGTTCGGCGGGCGAGTCTCGGCGAGGGGGGAACCGGGGGTGGGTGCCATGACCGGGGTGGTGGATGTCCGCGAGGACCAGCGGATCCAACGCGACGTCCTGGCGCAGCTGGCTTGGGACGCCCAGCTGCAACCGAACGAGATCGGCGTACGCGTCGACCAGGGAGTGGTCACCCTGACCGGTTTCGTGGACGGTGCCGCTCGCAGTTGGGCCGCTACCCGGTCCGCTCAGCGGGTCCGGGGCGTCCGAGCGGTGGCCGACGAGGTCGAGGTGCGGCTGCCCGGTACGCCGGGGCGTACCGACGCCGAGGTTGCCCTCGCCGCGTCCCGGGCGTTGGAGTGGGACAGCTTCGTGCCCGCCGAGCGGCTGGACGTGACAGTGGCCAACGGCTGGCTGATGCTGCGCGGTGAGGTCGAGTTCGGCTGGCAGCGGCGCGCCGCCGAGGGGGAGTTGCGCCGGCTCGACGGCGTACGGGGTCTCACCAACCTGATCGAGGTACGACCTCCGGCAGCAGCTGTCGCTGACAGGTTGCGACGGGACGTGCAGCGGGCGTTGATGCGCACTCTCGGTGCGGAGCGGGTGACCGTCGAGGTGGACGGCGACACGCTCGTCCTCGCCGGGGTGGTCCGATCCTGGTGGGAACGCGAGCAGGTCGAGCGGGTGGCCTGGTCCGCCCCCGGAGTGCGGGCAGTCCACGACCAGATCCTGGTGGGCGGGTGAGCGTCCGCCTTGTCCGGTTTACCGGGGACGTCACTGGGAAATCGCCGCCGACCGTCCGGACCGGCGGTGACGCCGCACCGGGGATCAACGGGGAGGACTCGTGGCCGTGAACCACTCGCCAGCGGGCCGCCCGGAAGAGCGGTCGTTGCGCATCGCGATGGTGGTTCCACCCTGGTTGTCCGTGCCGCCACCCGGCTACGGCGGCCTCGAACAGGTCGTCGCCGCCCTTGTGGACGCGCTCTGCCGGCAGGGGCACGAGGTCACGTTGTTCGGTGCCGGTGACGACCACGGCACGGCCGCCCACGGCTTCGTCTCCACCGTCCCCGAGGTCCAGTACGAGCGGCTCGGCGAGTCACTGCCGGAGCTGGCTCACCTGGCGCGGGTGAATCGGCTGATCACCGCGGCCGACTTCGACGTCATCCACGACCACACCACGATCGGCCCGCTGGTCGCCGGCCGCCGGGCGGTGCCGACGGTCGCGACCGTGCACGGCAACCCCGTGGGGGAGTACGGGGACGTGCTCAGCGACATCGACTCGGGCGTCGCCCTGGTGGCGATCTCGCACACCCAACGTCGGCTGAACACCGAGCTGCCCTGGGCCGGCACTGTGCACAACGCGCTGGACATCCGCGGCTTTCCGCGTAAGACCAGACCCGGGACGGGACCGGTGCTGTGGCTGGCCCGCTTCAGCCCGGACAAGGGCCCTGAGGTCGCCATCCGGGCGTGCCGGGAGGCAGGGGTGCCCCTGCTGCTGGCCGGCAAGTGCAACGAGCCGGCCGAGCGCCGCTACTACGAGCAGGTCGTCGCGCCGCTGGTCGACGAGAACGTGACAGTCGTGCTCAACGCCGGCCGCGCGGAGACGCTGCGGATGCTCGTCGACGCCCGTTGCCTGATCATGCCGATCCAGTGGGACGAGCCGTTCGGCATGGTGATGCTGGAGGCGATGGCGACCGGCACACCGGTGGTCGCCCTCAACCGGGGGGCCGTGCCGGAGCTGGTCCGGCCGGGGCTGACCGGGCTGGTCTGTGAACGGCCGGAGGAGTTGGCCGCGGCGGTGCTCGCGGCGGAGCGGCTAGACCCGGAGGACTGCGTGGCGCACGTCGCGGAGAACTTCTCGGTCGAGCGGATGGCGGACGGCTACGCGGCGATCTTCCGACGCTTCGCCACCGGCCGGTACGACATCCGCGAATCGGCCCGGGTCCCGGCCCGCTGACCCGCCCACCCCGGCGTGTCCGCGCGGTCAGACCTCGGCACCGCCCAGCTCCACGATGGCGGCGTCGAGCCGAGACGCGTACGCCGGACTGATGCCGCCCTCGCCGAGGCGGACCGCGACCTTCTCGCGCAGCCGGGCCACCGGTGGCGCCAGGTCGTCGCGGCCGGAGCTGACCGCGGCGGTCAGGTTGCGCAGCTCGTTGCGCAGGTCGAGACCCACGTCGTCGCGGATCTCCCCGGCGCCCAGGCCGGCGCTGATTAGCCCGTCGACCCGGTTGGCGGCCTCGACGAGGGTGCCCGGATTCGAGGTGGGCGAGCCGGTGCTCGGCTTCGTCGGCGGCGGGGACGCGCTCGGCTGGGACGACGCGGGGACCGGCGGGTCACTCGGCGGGGTGGTCGCCGGGGCGATCGAGGGCTGCGTCCGGCGTGTCGGCTCATCCTCGGGCAGAAGGGTCACTCCAGCCAGCGTCACACCGACGGCCAGGACGAGCAGCAGCACCAGCCGTCGACGGGACCAGACCGAACCGGCGGCTCTCCCTCCCGCCGCTGCTGGCACGGCGGCCGGCTGCGGCGGCAGGGGCTGGGTGGGCACCCGGAGGGTCGCGGCCGGGGGATCGGGAGGCAGCAACTGGTCGCGCAGCACGGCGGCGACCTGCCGTGCGGTCGGCCGGTCGGCGGGGTTGCGGGCGAGGCTGCGCAGGCAGATCCGGGCAACCGGTGGGGGCAGGTCCGGCAGGTCGGCGAGCGTGGGCGGCGGGCCGTCGGCCAGCGCGGCGCTGAGTTGCTCCCAGGTGTCCGCCGGGTACGGGACCCGGCCGGTGAGAGCCTCGTGCAGCAGCACGCCGAGCGAGTACACGTCGGTGGACGGCTGGGCCGGCGCGCCGTCGAGGCGTTCCGGGGCGACGTACGCCGGCGTGCCGAACGTCTCGCCGTCCTCGTCCTCGTCGGGCGCGCCGATCCGGGTGGCGATGCCGAAGTCGAGCACCTTGACGCCCGTCGCGGTCATCATCACGTTGGCCGGGGTGACGTCCCGGTGCACGATGCCGAGCCGGTGCGCCGCGGCCAGCGCCTCCGCGACCTGGGCACCCACCTCGATCGCCTCCGCCCACGGCAGCGGCCCCTCGGTGAGCCGCAGCTCCAACTCCTCGCCGCTGAGCAGCTCCATCACCACGAAAGAGGTGATCGAGCCGTCCGGGTCGACCGTCTCACCGTAGTCGTGCACCGAGGTCAGATGCGGGTGCACCAACTGGGCGGCGGCCCGGGCCTCCTCGCGCACCATGCCCCGGAACCGCGCGTCGGCGGCCAGCGAGGGGGCCAGCACCTTGAGCGCGACGAGCCGGTCCAGCACCTCGTCCCGGGCACGCCAGATGACCGACATGCCGCCGGCGCCGATCTGGTCGAGAAGTCGGTATCTGCGAGCCAGTAACCGGCCCGGATGCAGTGCTGCCTTCACCGATCGCACCTGCCTCAGGGGTGGGAGCGGTATCAGGTTGCGCGAATGTCTCCGGCCTGTCAACGCCGTCATCGGTCAGCTGTCGACGGGCGGTGCCTGCCGTGCGCCGACCGCCCGGTGCCGGTGGCCGGCAGGTCGGCTGCGCGCCCGTGCCAGGATGAGAGGCATGGCGGCGGGACCGGTGGCATTCGTGCTCGGCGGCGGGGGCGTGCTCGGCGCGGTCGAGGTGGGCATGTTGCGGGCGCTGTTCCGCGCCGGCATCACACCCGACATGGTGCTCGGCACCTCGATCGGCGCGGTGAACGGCGCGCTGGTCGCCGCCGACCCGACGGAGGCGGTGACCGACCGGCTGGTCCGGCTCTGGGCCTCGCCGGAGGCCAGCGAGGTGTACGGCGACTCGGTCGCCCGGCAGTTGCGCCGCTTCGCCGCCCGTACCCACCTGCACTCTCGCCGGCCGTTGCGCCGGCTGCTGGAGACCGAGCTGGGCGTGGACACCACCTTCGCCGACCTGCGGGTGCCGTTCCGCTGCTGCGCCGCGCACATCGAGCGGGCGGCCGAGCACTGGTTCGACAGCGGCCCGGTGGTGCCGGCGGTGCTGGCGTCAGCGTCGGTGCCGGGTCTGCTCCCACCCATGGAGATCGACGGCGCGCACTACGTGGACGGGGGCATCGTCAACTCCATCCCCATCGGCGAGGCGGTGGCCGTGGGCGCCCGCCGGATCTACGTCCTCCAGGTGGGTCGGATCGAACGGGAGCTGACACCGCCCCGCCGGCCGTGGGAGATCGCGCAGGTCGCGTTCGAGATCTCCCGCCGGCACCGCTTCTTCCGGGAGATGGCGGCACTGCCCGAGGGGGTGGAGGTGCACGTCCTGCCGACCGGAGGGCTGAACCCCCGCGACGACACACCGTGGGCGTACCGGGACATGGCGGCGGTGGGGCGGCGGATCAGCCGGGCGTACACCGCCTCGCGGCGTTACCTCGCCACCCATCTGGAGCGATGATGCCGCTGCCCCCCAGGTGGCTGCGTCGGTTGCTGTTGGCCCCCGCCGTGGTGGCGCTCGCGTTCGTCGTGGTCACCACGTTGCCGATCTGGGCGCTGCTCGCCGCCGCCGTGTCCCCGCTGTTCCCGGGTCGGTTGCGTCCGCTGCGGCTGCTCTGGATCGGCTGCGTCTACCTGGTCTGGGATGCCGCCGCGCTGCTCGCGCTGTTCCTGCTCTGGGTCGTCTCCGGCTTCGGCTGGCGGACCCGGTCTCCGGCCTTCCAGCGCGCACACTACGTGCTGGCCGGCTGGTTCCTGCGGGTGCTGTTCTGGCAGGCCCGCTGGGCCCTGCGGTTGCGCATCGACGTGGTGGGCACCGACCCGGACACGGCGCTGCCCGGCCGGCCCGAGTTGGTGCTCTGCCGGCACGCCGGGCCGGGCGACTCGTTCATCCTGATTCACGGGCTGGTCAACTGGTTCAACCGGGAGCCACGGATCGTCCTCAAGGACACCCTCCAGTGGGACCCGGCGATCGACGTGCTGCTCAACCGACTGCCCAACCGGTTCATCGCGCCGACGCCGGAGCGCGGCGAGGAGACCGTACGCCAGGTCGGGCACCTGGCCGCCGGCCTGGACGACAACGACGCGTTCGTGATCTTCCCTGAGGGCGGCAACTTCACCCCCAAGCGACGACTGCGTGCCATCGCCCGGCTGCGTTCCCTCGGGTTCGAACGGATGGCGCTGCGCGCCGAGCGGATGCGTCACGTGCTCGCCCCGCAGCCCGGCGGAATGCTCGCCGCGCTGGACGCCGCCCCGGACGCCGGGGTCATCTTCGTCGCCCACACCGGGTTGGACCGGATGCTCACCGTCGCCGACGTCTGGCGGGAACTGCCCATGGACAAGCGGATCGTGATGCGGTTCTGGTCGGTGCCACCGGAGGAGGTGCCGGCCGGGCGGCAGGAACGCATCGACTGGCTCTTCGACTGGTGGGCGCGGATCGATGCCTGGATCGCGTCTAATCGGGACAATGCCGCGTAGGGTGCGGTCGTGGATCAGATCTGCGTGGTGACGACGGTGGTGGATGCGCGTTCGGTCGCCGACGTGCTGGCGGCTGCGGCCGTCGCCGGCAGGCTCGCCGCCTGCGCCCAGGTGGGTGGTCAGGTGGACAGCACCTACTGGTGGAGGTCCGGTGTGGAGACCAGCACCGAGTGGTCGGTGCAGTTCAAGACCGCGCCCGACCGGCTCTCCGCGTTGGTGGACCAGATCCGGGTCAGTCATCCGTACGAGGTGCCGGAGATCCTGGTGTCCAGGGTGGAGAGCGGCGACCCGGCGTACGCCACCTGGGTGCACGAGCACACCCGGCCCTGAGTACGCGCACTCTGTGCCACACCCCCGTCGGCTCCCGATGATGACCGGGTGGACGACACCCGCTATCCCTGCCCCGCCTGCGGTGCTCCGGCCGACCTGACCGTCGGTTGCACCGGCTGTTCCCGTGCGCCCGACCCGACCGCCGCTGAGGTGGTTCGGCTGAGCCGCGAGATCGCCCAGCTTGAGCCGCAGGTGCAACGGGCTCGTCACGCGTACACCGAGCTGGCCGGTCGCCTGTCGGCCCTGTCGCGGCGGCGGGCCGAGCTGGCGGCGGTCGTCCGTGCCGGGTTGGCCGCCTCCGCCGGGGCACGCCCGGTGCCTCTCGTCGGGCCGGTGCCAGCTCTCGTCCCGGTCGCGGCGCCGGGCGCGGCCGAAACCTCGACCCGGACCGTCCAGGGTCTGCTCTTCGTCCTCGGTGGACTCCTGCTGGGCACCGCGGCGGTCGTGTTCACCGCGGTGGCCTGGGCGGCGGTGGGAGTCGGCGGACGGGCGTCGATCCTGGCCGCGCTCACCGCGCTCGCGCTCGCCGTGCCGCTGCTGGCGGTCCGTCGAGGGTTGCGGGGCACGGCGGAGACCTTCGCCGCTGTGGGTCTGCTGCTGGTGGTGCTGGATGGTTACGCGGCCTGGTCGGTGGACCTGGCCGGGGTGGCCAGTTGGCCGGGCAGCCGGTACGCCGCGCTGGTCGGGGGGGCCAGCGCGGCGGCCGCCGCCGCGTACGGCAGGTGGAGCGGGTTGACCGGGCCCTGGTTCGCCGCGCTGCTGGCCGCCCAGCCGGTGCTGCCGCTGCTCGCCGTCGGGGCCGAACCGGGTGCCGCCGGTTGGTCACTGGTCCTGCTCGGGGTGGCACTGGTGAACCTGGCCGTGCTGGCCGCGTTGCGCGGCCGGGACGGGGTGGCGCTGCTCGTCGGCAGGGTGTCGGCCGGGATCGGTCACGTCGCCGCTCTCGTCGGTGCCGCTGGCTGCGCCCTGACGCCGCTGATCCTCGGACGGGCGGCAGGTTCGCCACTGCTGGCCGGGCTGCCGCTGCTGCTGGTCGCGTTGACCGGGTTCGGTGCGGCCTGGCTGGTCGGCGGGCGGGCGCTGCGGGCGGTGGCCGCCGGGCTGCTGGTGCCGGTGCTCGCCGCCGCCCTGCTGCGCCCGGTGGCCGAGCTGCGGCCGTCCCTGCTGCTGCTCGCGTCGGCGACGGTGGCGCTCGGGATGGCCGCCGCGGTGCGGATCCTGCCGGTCAGGTCCGGAGCGGAGGTGGCGGGCGCCGGTGGTTGGCGGACCGGCCCGCGCGCCGGGGCGCTGCTGGTCGCGGCGGGCACGGCCCAGGTGGCCGCGCTGGTCACCGTCGTGCTGGCGGTCGCCGCCGCAGGCCGGTCGCTGCCGCCGTGGCGGGGGGCCGGCAGGGGACCGGATCTGGACTGGGGCTGGCAGCTCGCACCCGCCGTGGCGTTGGGGGTCGGCGCGACGGTGCTGCTGCTGCCCCGGCGGGCCCGAGCGGCGCTCGCCACGGCCGGCGCGGTGGCGGTGCTGCTGGCCCTGCCGGCCGGGTGGTCGGCCACCTGGCCGCAGGTCCTCGCCGTCGACCTGGTCGGCGGGGTCGCGCTGCTGCTCGCCGTCCTGATCCGCCCGGCGACCCACCTGGCCTCCCTGCTCACCCGCGCGCTCGGCGGTGCCGTCCTGCTCGGGCACGGGCTGTTGGTCGCCCTGGCTGCCCCGGCCGGTGTGCTGGTGACGCTCGGCGTCATCGCCGTGGTCGGGCTGGCACTGGCCGTCCGGCGGGGCGCCGGGCCGTACCGGCAGGTGGCCGGCGGCGGTCTGCTGGTCGCGCAGCTCGCGCTGCCCGGGATCGCGGTGGTGGCGTCGTTCGCCGCGGGCGCGCCGCCCTGGTGGCAGGCGCGGTTCGCGCTGATCGCCGCCGGGCTGCCGCTGGTCGCGGTGCTCGCGGCGCGTCGCCAGCGGGTGGAGCTGATCGGGTACGCGGTGACCGGCGCGCTGGTCGCCATGACCGTGCCCGGCCTCGCCCCGCTGGTCCTGGCGGGGAACGAGCCGATCGCGTTGTACGCCGCGCTGGCGGCGCTGGGGGTCGCCATCGTCGTCCGCTGGGATCGGCAGGAGGACGAGGCCCACCTGTCGGTCCCGGTGGTGGTGGCGGGCGGCGCTCTGGCGGTGGTCGCCGTGCTGGCGGCTCTGCCGAGGGTGCTGACCGCGCTCGTGTCGCCGTACGACGACCCGGGACAGGTCTGGTCGGGGGTGCCCACCGTCGTCGCCGAGCCGGCAGCGCTGCCCGTCGGGTTGGCACTGGTGGTGCTGGCGGTGGCCGCCGTGGTCGCCGGCCGGCGGGTCCGCCCACCGGTCCTGCCCGCGCTGCCGTACGCCGCGGCGGCGCTGCCGGTGCTGCTCGTCGCGGTCGGCGCGCCGTGGCCGGTGCTGCCTGCCGCCGTGCTGCTCGCCGGATCGGCCGCGTTGCTGCTCGCCGCTCTGGCCGCGCCTCGCCCGGGGCTCGCACCGATCGCCGTACCGCTGGGTGTGGTGCTGGTCGCCTCCGGTGTGGCGGGGCTGCTCGCCACCAGAGCCGGTTCGCTCGCTGCCGAGGGGGTGCTGTTGGTGGTGGCGGTGGTCGTCGCCGTCGGGGGGCGCACCGTCGAGGTGCGGGTCGCCGGTTGTCTCGCGGCGGTGGGTGCCGCGTCCGCGTTGGCGGTGACCGCCTCGTTGGTGGGAGGGCTGCCGCTGCGGGCCGCCGCGTACCCCCTGTTGGCGGTGGCCGCGCTGGTGCTGGCTGTCGCCGCCGCGACCACCCCGGCGCGGGGTCTGGTCGGGCGGGTGCTGGACGCTGCCGCGCAGGCGGTGGCACTGGTGGCGGCGGTGCTCACCGTCGAGGCGGCGCGACACCTCGCCACGGTCTGCGTGCTCTGGGGTGCCGCCGTGGCGCTGCGGCTGCTGCGCCGGGGGGAGCCGGCCGGCCGGCGGTGGGCGTTCGCCGGCATCGCCGCCGCCGGCGAGCTGCTCGGGGCATGGGTGTTGCTGGCCGCCGGTGGGGTGACGGTGCTGGAGGCGTACACCCTGCCGGCTGCGGCGCTCGCCCTCAGCGCGGGCCTGCTGGCGTTGCGGACCCGGCCGGGGCTGACCAGCTGGCCGGCCCTCGGCCCGGGGCTGGTCGCGGCGCTGCTGCCGAGCCTCGTGTCGGTGCTGACCGGGCCGGACCCGCAGCCGGTGCGGCGACTGCTCCTCGGCGCGGCGGCGCTGGGCGCGGTGCTGGCCGGGGCGACCCGCCGATGGCAGGCACCGGTGCTGCTCGGCGGCGGTGTGCTGACGCTGCTGGCGCTGAACGAGTTGGCCCGGGGATGGGATCTGCTGCCCCGGTGGATCTACCTCGGTGTCGGCGGGTTGGCGCTGGTCGGCCTCGCTGCCACCTACGAGCGGCGGCGGCGTGACGTGGCTCGACTGCGCGCCGCGGTGGGCCGGCTGGGCTGAGTCGAACCAGTGGGGGTAGGGCCTGCCCTACCCCCCATTCGGGGGTTGTCGGGGTTACTCACCGCTACCGTGACCGGGAGACTTGACAATAAGCCCGAACCACCCCGGTACGGGCGTAAGCGGAACGGGAGCAGCAATGGCGCTCGGAGCGGTGGCGGAACCGCCGGTACAACGGCGAGGCAGTGACTACGCACAGTTGTCCCGACGGATCAGCCAGGCGGGCCTGCTGGAGCGGCGCCCCGGCTGGTACGTCGCCCGCATCGTGCTCACCCTCGGAGCCTTCGTGGCCGGCTGGGTGGCCGTGTTCCTGCTCGGCGACTCCTGGTGGCAGCTGCCCCTCGCGGCCCTGATGGCGGTGGCCACCACCCAGGTCGCGTTCCTCGGTCACGACGCCGGGCACCGCCAGATGTTCCGTCGGCGCGGTCCCAGCGACCTGGTGGGTCTGCTCGCCGGCAACGTGGCGGTGGGAATCAGCTACGGCTGGTGGGTCGACAAGCACAACCGGCACCACGCCAACCCGAACCACGAGGACGAGGACCCGGACGTCGGCGCGGGCGCGCTGGTGTGGACGCCCGAGCAGGCCCTGGAGACCCGTGGGATCAACCGCTGGATGGCCAAGCGGCAGGCGTACCTCTTCTTCCCGATGCTCCTGCTGGAGGGTCTGAGCCTGCACGTGGCGAGCATCCGGGCGATCGTCGGACGTGACTCGGACGGCCGGTACACCACCCCGATGCGACGCCGGGCGGTCGAGGCCGTGCTGCTCGTCGCACACACCGCCGCCTACGTGGCACTGCTGTTGGCGGTCATGTCGCCGGTCAAGGCGCTGCTCTTCGCCGTCGTGCACCAGGCACTGTGGGGTTTCTACATGGGCTGCTCGTTCGCGCCCAACCACAAGGGCATGCCGATGCCGACCGCCGAGGACGAGCTGGACTTCCTGCGTAAGCAGGTGCTGACCTCCCGCAACGTGCGGGGTAGCTGGCTGGTGGACGCCACGTTGGGCGGGCTCAACTACCAGATCGAGCACCACCTGTTCCCGAACATGCCCCGCGCCAACCTGCGGCGGGCGCAACCGATCGTCCGCGCCTACTGCGCGGAGCAGGGCATCCCGTACGCGGAGACCGGGCTGGTCGAGTCGTACCGGCAGGCGCTCGGTCACCTGCACGAGGTGGGACAGCCGCTGCGCGGCTGAGAAGGAAGCGGCCGCTGCGCGGCTGCGAGGACTGAGCGGTGGGGCGGGCATCTGATGATGCCCGCCCCATCGTGGCACCCAATGTCGGGGCTCTGGCAGAGCGTCTGCGGCTGTAAGAGATTGATCGCCAGCTGAGCTGGCCACCGGTGGCGCGTACGGCCCGTCGTACGCGCCACCGGTAGGGTCTGGTCATGGCAGACCTGCTCACCGCGGACGCGGTGCGAGAAGAGCTGGGCCGGTTGCCCGACTGGTCGGGTGACCCGACCGGCATCGGTCGTACCGCCCAGCTCGGCAGTTTCCCGGCGGCCATCGCGGTGGTGGACCGGGTGGCGACGGTGGCCGAGGAGCTCGACCACCATCCCGACATCGACATCCGATGGCGGACCCTGACCTTCCGCTGTGTCACGCACTCGGCCGGTGGGGTCACCCACCGGGACATCGAGCTGGCTCGGCGGATCGACGACATCGTCCGGAGCGCGGCATGAGATTCGAGATCAGCAAAGTTCTGGACGCCATCGAGGGGCGGGTCTGCACCGACCCGTCGCTGGCCCGGGCGGTCATCGACCTGGCCGAGGTGATCCGCTATCAGGACATCGACGGCGGACGGCCGGCCAGCCTGCTGCGCCTCGGCATGGTCATCGACGCGCTCTCCCGCGAGTTGGAGGAGGACAGCGTCCAGGTCTACGCGGTGGTGCACCGGGCGTTGCTCTCCGACGCCGACCTCACCTCCAACGAGCGGATGGTCGTCCGCCGCTGGGCCGACGACGGGCTCGTCGAGGTGCTCGACAACCCGGGTGACCGGATGTTGGAGGTCGCCGACCTGCTCGGGTTGCCGGTGCTCAGCCGGGTGCGCTTCGACGGGCTGCGCGGCCGGTTCCCGTGGCTGGTCGAGCAGCCCGGTCGGGTGGTTGCGCCGGTGCCGGGCGCCGGCGGGCCGGTGTTCATCGCGCACGTCGGTGGTGGGCACTCGCCGGTTGCCGGCAAGCGTTCGCCGACCGGGGTGAAGCTGCTGGCCCGCCAGTGGCGTTGCCCGGAGTCGGGCTGCGCGCTGTTCGGCGGTGGTGGTGGGGGCGGCGCGTTCGCCGACCTGGCCGGGGGCGCCGACCGCAGCCCCGCCGCGCAGCCGCCGCCCGCGCTGCGTAACGGCGTACCAACCTGCCCCCGACACGGCGTACGGCTCGGTGACGGCGGGCCTCGCCCACGTTCGGAGGTGCTCGCGGTGCGGGTCGGCGGCCTGGTCCGGCGGCGGTTCGTGCTCAGCGAGGACCAGCCGGTGGTGGCCGGCCGGGCGCCCGAGCAGGAAGGCGGGATCATGCTCGGGCAGTGGCTCAACGACGAGGCGCGGCGATGGATCAGCCGTGGTCACGTTCACTTCGAGCTGCGGGTCGGTGAGGTCATCGTGACCGACGTCAGCACCAACGGCTCGGGCATCCGGCCGGCCGGTTCGATGGCCGAGTCGGACCGGATCCCCCTGGCACCTCAGCAGTCCCGGGTGTTGGGCGAGAACGACATGGTGGAGTTGTACCCCGGGGTGCAGATCGGTCGGGCCGAGGAACTGCCCACCGGTGCCCCGTTCACCCCCACGTCGGTGATGGCCGAGGCTCCGACGATGGCCATGCGCCTACCCCGTCCCTGACACGCGCCGCGCCGCGCCCGCGCCGCCCCCGGCCGCCGGGGGCGGCGGCGGGGCCCGGCGGTGGGCAAGATCCGCACAAGAACAGGGAAAGTGCTGCCTCGGACGGTGTCGAGGCAGCACTTTCCCTGTAGTTGCGCAGATCTTGACCAGCGGGGGTCGGTCAGCTGGCCAGCACCTCGGCCAGCTGGGCCACTGCCAGGTCGATCTCGTCCTCGGTGATCACCAGTGGCGGGGCGAGCCGGATGGTGGAGCCGTGGGTGTCCTTGGCGAGCACACCGCGCGCGGCGAGCCGCTCACAGGCCTCCCGGCCGGTCATCAGCGCCGGGTCGATGTCCAGACCTGCCCACAGACCGCGGACGCGTACCCCGACCAGACCCTTGCCGACCAGACCCTCCAGGCCGGCCCGCAGCCGTTCACCCAGCTCCGCGGAGCGGCGCTGGAACTCGCCGGTGGCGAGCAGCCGCACCACCTCGATGGCGACCGCGCAGGCGAGCGGGTTGCCGCCGAAGGTGGAGCCGTGCTGGCCGGGCTTGAGCACGCCCAGCACGTCGGCGTTCGCGGCCACCGCGGAGACCGGCACGATGCCGCCACCGAGCGCCTTGCCGAGCAGATACATGTCCGGCACGACGCCCTCGTGGTCACAGGCGAAGGTCTTGCCGGTACGCCCCAGACCCGACTGGATCTCGTCCGCGATGAAGAGCACGTTGCGCTCGGTGCAGACCTGGCGTACGCCCGGCAGGTAGCCCTCCGGCGGCACGACCACGCCCTGCTCGCCCTGGATCGGCTCCAGCAGCACGGCAACGGTGTTCTCGTCGATCGCGGCGGTCAGCGCGTCCAGGTCGCCGTAGGGCACGACAGTGAACCCCGGGGTGTACGGCCCGAAGTCGGCGCGGGCGTCCTCGTCGGTGGAGAAGCTCACGATGGTGGTGGTCCGGCCGTGGAAGTTGCCCTCGGCGACCACGATGTTGGCCTGCCCGGCGGGCACGCCCTTGACCTGGTAGCCCCACTTGCGGGCCACCTTGATCCCGGTCTCGACCGCCTCGGCGCCGGTGTTCATCGGCAGCACCAGGTCCTTG
This sequence comes from Micromonospora sp. C81, assembly GCF_018070425.1. Taxonomy (NCBI): domain Bacteria; kingdom Bacillati; phylum Actinomycetota; class Actinomycetes; order Micromonosporales; family Micromonosporaceae; genus Micromonospora; species Micromonospora sp. C81. Next base: position 13,721 of record NZ_JAGPXS010000019.1, on the reverse strand, counting down.
CCGCACAGCTCGGCCAGCTCCCGGCAGAAGTCGGCGAACTGGTCGTGGATGAACGCACGGCTGGTCAGCGTGAGCCGGTCCAGTTGTGCGTGCGCGGCGGCGATCAGCTGTGGGTGCCGGTGGCCGAAGTTCAGCGCCGAGTAGCCGGCCAGGCAGTCCAGGTAACGCCGGCCGTCCACGTCGGTGAGCCAGGCACCCTCCGCGGACGAGATCACCACCGGCAGCGGGTGGTAGTTGTGCGCCGTCCAGCGTTCGGCGTCCCGGACCGCGCCCGGCGTACGCAGCTTGTCATCCACGATCACTTGCTTGCCTTTCCCTGACGGAGTCGCAGCGTGCAGCACTTCGGTCCGCCGCCGGCCTTACGTAGCTCGGACAGGTCGACCCCGATGGTTTCGTAGCCCCGATCGCGCAGCTTGGCGGCCAGGTCGGTGGCCTGCGCGGGCAGCACCACGTGCCGGCCGTCGCTCACCGCGTTCAGGCCCAGCACCTCGGCGTCGGCCATGGTGGCGTGCACCGCGTCGGGGAAGAGCCGGCGCAGCACGGCCTGGCTGCCGGGGGAGAACGCCTCGGGCAGGTACGCCACGGTCCGCTCGTCGAGCACGGTCAGCGCGGTGTCCAGGTGGTAGAAGCGCGGGTCGACCAGCTGCATGGTGATCACCGGATAGCCGAAGACCTCCTGCAACTGGGCGTGCGAGGCGTGCGCCGTGCGGAAGCCGGTGCCGGCCAGCAGGTGGTCACCGGCCAGCAGGACGTCGCCCTCGCCCTCGTTGACGTGCTTCGGGTCGTACATCTCGAAGCCCGCGTCCTCGAACCAGGCGCGGTACGCCGGTGCCTCGTCGGCCCGCTGCGGGTCGCGGAACTGCACGGCCATCGCCTTGCCGTCGATCACGGTGCCACCGTTGGCGGCGAAGACCATGTCGGGCAGGCCGGGCACCGGAGTGATCTCCTCGACGGTGTGGCCCAGGTCGCGGTACGTCTGGCGCAGCTGCTCCCACTGCCGGACGGCCAGCGCGGCGTCGACCGGCGCGGTCGGGTCCATCCAGGGGTTGATCGCGTAATCGACGGCGAAGTACGTCGGCCGGCACATCAACAGGCGCTGGCTGGTGGCGTCCATCGTCATTGTCCTGCTCCCAGGGGTCGGGCGCGCCCGGCCACCGTGGCCCACGGGCTGGCGCCGTTGCTCAACGGTATGCGGCGTCAGCGGCAGGATCCACCACTGAGAGTTGCGCGGACCGAACATTCGTTGCGTCTGAGCGACTGCCGGGAGCGATTCGTTGTGTCAGGCGTGCCTGACCCCGGAAACACTTCAGGGGCGGCGAACCGCCGCCCCTGAAAGGGTGTCGCCCGGCCGGTGAACCACCGGAGTGTTCGGGCTGCCGGCGAACCGCCGGCTTTTCGCCGGTGCATCACCGGCGAGCGGAACAGTGCCCGCTAGAAACGATCGACAAACTGTGAGTCAAGCCACTCACGGAAGCGCTGCACCCAGTCGCCGTCGGTGGTCGGCCAGTCGAACTGGCCGGTCATCGCCAGCACCCCGATCACCACGGCGGCCAGCCCGATCAGCACGCCGAAGAGCGCGTCGGTCTTGCCGGCGACGTGCCGGCGGCGGGTGGCCATCAGGCCGAGCACCGAGAGCACCGCGCCGAACGCGCCGAGCCCGATGCCGTACCCGGCCAGGGTGCCGGTCAGCACGAACATCGCACCGGCCACGGCGACGATCAGGCCGAGGGTGGCGAGCAGGCTGGCCCGCGGCTTCGGGCCGCGCGTCACCGGCGGCTCGGGCGCGGTCGTGTCCGGGGTCGGGTCGACCGTGCGGTCGGTGGTGACCCGGTCCGTCGTGTCGGGTCGCCGGGTCGTGCCGTCGAGGTCGGCGTCCCGGTCGGCCGTGCGCCCCGTGGTCGGGTCGGTGCCGGGCCGGGGCTCGGTCACGACCGGGCTGGCGGCGCCGCTGCGCGGCTCCGTCTCCACCGGACGGGCGGTGGCAGCTGCGCTCTCCGCGGGTCGGGCGGTGGCGGCGCGGGCGACCGCGGCCCGCTCGGAGGCCCGCCGCTCGGCCTCGCCGGGCTGGTCGCCGGCCTGGCCGTCGGTTGCGGCGGCGCTGCGGTACGTCGTCTGATCTGCGTCCCGATCGGTGACCACCGGGCGACTGCGCTCGCCGTCCCCGGGCTGGTCCACGTCGGTCTGGGTTGCGCTGTCCCGGCCGCTGGCGACCGGGGTGTCCCGGTCGTCGATGCGACCGTCGAGGTTCTCGTCCCGCGTCGGTGCCGGCTCGGACCGGCGGGACAGCGAAGGAATCCTGACCACTACACACCTCCTGATGAATGCGTGGTGGCCGACGAAAAGGGTGGCACCCACGCGGTGTCGACCCTCGAATACCCACCTGGGCGTTTCCTGACACCAATCCTGGGTACGGGCTCGACCCTCGGCCTTGATCGACTGGGCATGCCGCCCCCGGCCGCCCTTGATCGGCTCGGTTTCCTGGAGGTCGCGGTGTCCTGCGCGCCTCGATACCCCGGTTTTCAGAAACGCGCGTCAATCGCCGTGCCAGCGCGGCTGGCTATCCTTGGCACCCGTGCCAGAGGGACACACGATCCATCGCCTGGCGGCTCGGCACGCCGAGCTGTTCGCCGGGGACAAGCTGCACGCCGCGAGCCCGCAGGGCCGCTTCGCCGACGGCGCCGCCCGGCTCACCGGGACGGTGCTGGAGCGCACCGAGGCGTACGGCAAGCACCTGCTGCACCACTACGCCGACGAGCTGACCCTGCACGTACACCTCGGGCTGTACGGCAAGTTCACCGACGGCCCGGGGGAGCCGCCGGAGCCGGTCGGTCAGGTGCGGCTGCGACTCGCCAGCGATCGGCACTGGCTCGACCTGCGCGGACCCACGGCCTGCGAGCTGATCACCCCACCCGAGGTGGCCGCACTGCGGGACCGCCTCGGACCGGACCCGCTGCGCGCCGACGCCGACCCGGAGCGGGCGTACGCCCGGATCTCGCGCAGCCCCACGCCCCTCGCCGCGCTGCTGCTGGACCAGTCGGTGGTGGCCGGCACCGGGCTGATCTTCGTGACCGAGGCGTTGTTCCGGGCTGGCCTGCCGCCGACGATGCCCGGCCGAGCGCTCACGCGGGCCAACTGGGACGCGCTCTGGGCCGACCTGGTCGGGCTGATGCGACTCGCGGTCGAGCACGGCCGCATCGACACCGTGCGTGACGCGCACCTGCCCGAGGCGATGGGCCGGCCGGCGCGGGTGGACCGGCACGGTGGCGAGGTGTACGTCTACCGACTGGGCATGCCGCCCCGGCGCGCCCTGCCACGTCTGCGGCACCGAAGTCAGCCGCGGCGAGCTGGCCGGCCGCAACCTGTACTGGTGCCGGACCTGCCAGGCCGTCTGAGCCGCCCGCCCCGACGCATGCACCGCCCCGCCCTTCGGGCGACTCGCGGCGCTGCCGGACCTCAGCCGGCGTCGAGCAGCCAGCAGACCACCTCGACCTGGTGCGGAAAGACGACCGCACCGTCGATGCTCCAGGCCAACGTGTGCCCGATCGTCCAGCCCCGGGCCCGCTCGCGGTCCAGCCCCAGCTCGGCGGTGAGCCGGTCCAGCCGGTGCCGGACGGCCGTTGGCGAGTGACCCAACTCCCGACCGCGCACCATCGGCACGACCGAGAACTCCCGCTCGCCGGTCAGCGGCTTCGGGTCGATCGCCAGCCATGGTTCCCGGTCGGCGGCGAGCACGTTGCCGGCGTGCAGGTCCTGGTTGACCAGCACCTGCTCGCCCTGACTCGACGCCAGCCCGGTGAGCAGGTCGAGTGCCGCGTCGAGCAGCCGTCGCTCGTACGGCCGGCCGGCCCGTTCCCAGTTGTCAGGCATCCGGTCCATCCAGCCGGCGGCCTCCTCGGCCAACGGGGTGAACGGCTCGCCAGCCGGTCGCCACAGCCGGGGCAGCAGGGCGGTCACCGCGTCCAGCGCGCGGTCCATCGGAAGCTCGTGCAGCGGAGTGCCGGGCTGGCAGCGTTCCACCAGCAGGGCGCGTCGTTCCGGATCATGGGCGAGCAGCCGGATCGCCCCGTCGCCGTTCCACTGGGCCAGGGCGTCGGCCTCGTGCCGGCTGTCCTCGTCCGGGTACTGGAGCTTGAGCACCGCCGCCGTGCCGTCGGGCAGGTCCGCGGGCAGTGCCAGGGATGCGTAGGCGTAGCGGAAGGGCGGGCCGAGTCGCAGCGACCACCGCTCGGTGCACTCCGCCAGCCACGTCGGGAGGGTGCCGAGCCAGGTCCGGCCCGCCGGTGTCGTACGGACCCAGTCGAGGCCCTCGGGGAGATCCATCCGACCATCCTGGGCCGTCCACCGCTGCGTTGGTGGCCTGTTCCCATGCCGGGTCCACAGTGGCTAGCGTAGGGCCGTGCAGATCGGCGTGAACGTACCGAACTTCGCCCCGGGCACCGACCCCGACGTGCTGCGTCGGTGGGCGCAGACGGTCGAGGGTCTCGGCTTCGATCTGCTGATGGTCTCCGATCACATCGTGGTGACCCCGGACGTGGCCGAGCAGTACCCGGCGCCGTTCTACGAGCCGTTCACCACGCTGTCCTGGCTGGCCGGGGTGACCTCCCGGGTCCGGTTGGGCACCACTGTGCTCATCGTCCCGTACCGGCACCCGCTGCTCATGGCCCGGATGGCGGCGAACCTCAACCGGCTCAGTGGCGGCCGGCTCGTCCTCGGGGTCGGCGTCGGCTGGGCCCGGCAGGAGTTCGAGGCGCTCGGCGTGCCGTTCCAGCGGCGCGGCTCGCTGACCGACGACCACCTGCGGGCCATGCGCGACGCCTGGCAGAACACCGACGACTACGACTCGGGAGCGATCCCGATCTGGGTCGGTGGCAACAGCGAAGCCGGCATGCGCCGCGCGGTCCTGCTCGGTGATGCGTGGCACCCGCTGCGGGTGGCGCCCGGACGGCTGGCCGAGGCCGCCGCACGACTGAAGACCATCGCCGCTGACCTGGGCCGCCCGGTGCCCGCGTTGGTGCCGCGCATCGCACTCCAGGAGACCCGGGAGCCGGTCACCGCCCCGGCCCGGCTCGCCGGTGTCGGCACCATCGACCAGATCACCGCCGACATCGACCAGATCCGACTGCTCGGCGCCGAGGCGGTGGTGCTCGACCCGTTCAACGGCGACCTGACCGAGATCCGCCAGCCCGAGCGTGCCTGGCGGACACTGGCGGCCGTGGCCGCACATCACAGATCCCAGGAGGGCCGATGACACCCGATGACGAAAAGTTTCTCCGCCGCGCCGTGGAACTCGCCAGTCATGCGGGGGCTTCCGGCGAACGGCCGTTCGGCTCGTTGCTGGTCGATGCCGAGGGCGTCGTCCTGATCGAGGACCACAACACAGTGGTCTCCGAGGCGGACATCACCGCTCATCCGGAGTTGAAGCTGGCCCGCTGGGCGGCTCGGGAGCTTCCCGCCGAGAAGGCTGCCGGCACCACCATGTTCACCAGTTGCCAGCCCTGCCCGATGTGCGCGACCGCCATCGACCGCTCCGGCCTCGGACGCGTGGTGTACGCGCTGTCCAGCGAGCAGTTCGAGGAGGTCAAGCCCGCCACGCCGCCGCTGCCTCCGGTTCGGTACGAGGGGCCGGCGCTCTTCGACGAGGCGCGCCAGCCGATCGACGACTATTACTGACCAGATCCGGCCCGGAGCGGTGTGACGCAACCGGAATTGACAGTCGACCGATCACCGGAGCAGGGTTGGCAGGTGACAACGATGTCAACGGGCAAAAGGGGGGGAATCGTACGCATGATCACTCCCGATCGCACCCGCAGCTCGGGGCGTCCCGTTGGCGGTTTTCCGGCGCGGACCCGGTCCGCCCGCCGATCCTGGCCGTATGTCCCTTTCCTACCCGACGGTGACCAGCTGAGATGACCGACGTGCCCCGATCCGACGCCGCAAAGACCCCCGCTCCCGCCGGGTCACCCGACCTGCCCGATCTGGAGGAGTTCCTCGCCGATCAGGCCCGCACACTGCTCGACACGGCCGGCCGGTCGGTTCGGCCCGAGGGCGGCTTCTGGTGGCTCACCGACGACCGCACCCCGGACCGCGGAGAGCCGGTGTTCACCTGGATCACCTGCCGGATGACCCACGTGGCCGCCCTCGCCCACCGCCACGGCGACCCGGACGCCGCCGCCCTCGTCGACCACGGGATCGCCGCGCTCAGCACCCTGCTGCGCGACGATCGGTACGGCGGTTGGTTCAGCGCGGTGGACCAGCAGGGGGCACCCGTAGACGATCGGAAGGCCGGCTACGACCACGCGTTCGTGCTGCTCGCCGCGTCCAGCGCCGCGCGGGCCGGCCGGCCGGGCGCGGAGCGGTTGCTCACCGACGTGCTGAGCGTGGTGCGGGACCGGTTCTGGGACGATGACGCCGGCGCGGTCCGCGAATCGTGGAACCGGGACTGGACGGTCACCGAGGACTACCGCGGCGCCAACAGCAGCATGCACATGGTCGAGGCGTTCCTCGCCGCCACCGCCGCCACCGGCGACGCGAGCTGGGCCGAGCGGGCCCTGCGGATCGCCTCCCACCTGGTGCACGGCGAGGCCGCCCGGCACGACTGGCGGCTGCCCGAGCACTTCACCGCCGACTGGACGCCGCTGCCCGACTACAACCGGGACCAGCCTGCGGACCAGTTCCGCCCGTACGGCTCCACCATCGGCCACTGGCTGGAATGGGCCCGGCTGCTGCTCGAGCTGGAGGCTGTCCTTCCGCAGCCTCCTCGGTGGCTGCTCGCCGACGCCCGTGCCCTGTTCGCCGCCTCCGTGCGGCGGGGCTGGGCGGTCGACGGCGCCGACGGCTTCGTCTACACGATCGACTGGGACGACCAACCGGTGGTCCGCTCCCGGATGCACTGGGTCCTCGCCGAGGCGGTCGGCGCGGCCATCACCCTGCACCGGCGCACCGGGGACGCGGTCTACGCCGACTGGTACCGGGTCTTCTGGGCGTACGCCCGGCGCACCCTGATCGACGGCACCGGGTGGCGGCACGAGCTGGATGCACAGAACCTGCCCTCCGACACGGTCTGGCACGGCCGGCCGGACGTCTACCACGCGTACCAGGCGGTGCTGCTGTCCCGCGCGGCCGACGGGCTCGGCGGCGCCGGCCCGCTCGCACCGGGCGAGGTGGGCGCGTGATCGTGGTCGCGGGTGAGGCACTGATCGACCTGGTGGTCACCGCCGACGGCCAGCGGGCCGTGCCAGGGGGCTCCCCAGCGAACGTGGCGGTCACCCTGGCTCGCCTCGACCAGCCGGTACGACTGCTGGCCCGGCTCGGCACCGACGAGTACGGCCGGCAGGTCGCCGCGCACCTGCGGGCCAACCGGGTGGACCTGGGGTGGGCGGTCCGCGCCGAGGAGCCCACGTCGGTGGCGGTGGCCACATTGGACGCCGGCGGGCAGGCCAGTTACGAGTTCCGGCTGGCCGGCGCGGCGGACTGGCAGTGGACGCCGCAGGAGCTGCCCGAGCTGGCCGGTTCCCCGGCGACCGCCCTGCACACCGGGTCGCTCGCGCTCGCGCTGGCCCCCGGGGCGCAGGTGCTGGAGGACCTGCTCGCCTCCGAACGTCACCGGGACGCGCTCACCCTCTCGATCGACCTCAACCTGCGTCCGAGCATCGTCACGGACCGGGCCGCCGAGCAGGAGCGGGTACGCCGGCAGGTGCCCCTCGCGCACCTGGTCAAGGCCAGCGACGAGGACCTGGCCTGGCTCTACCCGGACCGGTCGGTGGCCGACGTGATGGCGGAGTGGCATGCGGCCGGGGTGTGCTGTGGGGTCGTGACCCGGGGCGGTGAGGGCGCCTGGCTGCTCGCCCCGGACGGCACGCTGCACGAACAACCGGCGGTACGCACCACAGTGGTCGACACGGTAGGCGCCGGCGACTCGTTCACCGGCGGTCTGCTCGCCGCGCTGGCCGACCTCGACGCACTCGGCGACCGGCCGGCCGACCGGCTCACCGCGGTGACCGCGCCGCAGTGGGCTGCGGTGCTCCGGCAGGCCGCCACGGTCGCCGCGCTGACCTGCGGACGCCGAGGCGCAGACCCACCCAGCCGCACCGAGGTCAACGCCCTCCTGACGGCCGCGACCTAAACCCTCTCTGCCGGTCGATCATGGGCTTGTGGTGGGCGTTTGAGCGCACTTCGCGGCATACGTCCGGCACCACAACTCCATGATCGACCCCGAGGAGGGGGAGGGGAGGGGTCAGGGGCGGGTCAGGCCGCGGGGTAGGAGCCTCGTGGGGAGCACTGTGGTCGTCGGTGCGGAGTCGTCGCCGGCGATGCGCTGGAACAGTCGCTCGGTGGCTACCCTCGCCAGCTCCCGGGTGTCGTACCCGACGACGGTCAGCGGCCGGGGCATCAGGTGCGCCAGTTCGAAGTCGTCGAAACCGACCAGCGCGGCGTCACTGCCGCGGCGGTGCAGCTCCTGGAGCGCGCCGACGGTGAGCCGGTTGTTGGCGCAGAAGAACGCGGTGGGCGGGTCCGCCAGGTCGAGCAGCGCGGCGACCGCCCGGCCGGCCTCCTCGGGAGCGATGAGCCTCTCGCGGACCAGCGACTCGTCCGGCTCGACCCCGGCCGCCTCCAGCGCCGCGCGCGCCCCGACCAGCCGCTCGCGCATCGTGGGCACGCTCGGCGCGCCCAGCAGGAGGCCCACCCGGCGATGCCCCGCGTCGAGCAGCGCGCCCACCCCGGCATGGCTGCCGCCCCGGTTGTCCAACAGCACGGCGTCGGCGTGCAGCCCCTGCGGCGGCCGGTCCAGGAACACCACCGGCATCCCCAGCTCGACCTCACGACGCAGGAATGAGTGGTCGAGGCCCGCCGGCACCACCAGCAGCCCGTCGACCCGGCGCTGGGTGAAGTCCTGGAGCAGGGCGCGTTCCCGCTCCGGGTCCTCCTCCGACGAGGCGGTGATCAGCATGGTGCCGTGGGCAGCGGCGATCTCGGCGGCGACGCTGGCGATGGTCGCGTAGAACGGGTTGGCGATCTCCTCGATGAGCAACCCGACGGTGGCGTTGAGCTGCCGGGAGCGCAGGTTGCGGGCGATGTCGTTGCGCCGGAAGCCCAGCTCGGCGATGGCGGCCAGCACCCGGTTGACCAGTTCCTGCCCCACCGGCTCGTCGTTGACCACCCGGGAGACCGTCTTCAGGCTGACGTCGGCGCGCCGGGCCACGTCGACCATCGTGGGGCGTCGACGCGCTGTCGGCCGGGTCGGGGTCTGGGTCACGGGGTGGTCCTCCACGGCGGACGCGGGTCAGCGGGCGAGCGCGGCGAGCGCATCGACCGCTTTTCGGGCGGCGATGAGCACCGGGTCCCACACCGGCGCGTACGGCGGAGCGTAGCCCAGGTCCAGTGACGTCATATCGTCCACCGTCATGCCGTTCCAGAGTGCCACGGCCAGCGTGTCGATCCGTTTGGCCGCCTCGGACCAGCCGACGATCTGCGCGCCGAGCAACCGGCCGCTGGGACGCTCGGCGAGCAGCTTCACCGTCATCGGCCGGGAACCGGGGTAGTAGCCGGCCCGGTTGGTCGACTCGGCGATCACCGAGACGAAGTCGAAGCCGGCCGTCCTGGCCTCGCCCTCGCGCAGACCCGTCCGACCCACCTCCAGGTCACAGACCTTGGTCACCGCCGTGCCGATCACGCCGGCGAACGTGGCGTACCCGCCGCCGATGTTGATCCCCGCCACCCGGCCCTGCTTGTTGGCGTGCGTGCCCAGCGGCACGTGCACCGGCATTCCGCTGACCCGGTGCAGGGTCTCCACGCAGTCACCGGCAGCCCAGATCCCAGGCAGCCCCGGCACGCGCATCCGGCGGTCCACCCGGACCCCACCGGTCGGCCCGATCGGCAGACCGGCAGCCTCGGCGAGCGCGGCGTTGGGGCGTACGCCGAGGCCCAGGACCACGACGTCGGTCGGCATCGGCCCCTCGGCCGTGACCACCGCGGACACCCGGCCGTCCCGCTGCTCCAGGCCGGTCACCGGCAGGCCGGTCCGGATTGTGATGCCGAGGCCGCGCATGGCCTCGGCCACCAACTCGCCCATGTCGGCGTCCACCGTCGCCATCGGCTGGTCGCCCGCCTCGACAAGGGTCACCGAGAGGCCGCGCTGGATCAGCGCCTCGGCGATCTCGACGCCGATGTAGCCGCCGCCGACCACCACGGCTCGGCGCGGCTTCGGCTCGGCGTCCAACCACTCGCGCAGTGCCGCCCCGTCGTCGAGGGTCTGCATGCCGAACACGCCACCCGCGTCGGTGGCCGCCCACGGCGGCTTGACCGGCACCGCGCCGGTGGCGTACATCAGGTCGTCGAAGCGCTCGCGGACCTCTCCGCCGCCCTCCAGATCCCGGGCCACCACCTCGCGGCGTTCCACGTCGATGCTCGTGACCTCGTGGCGCATCCGGACGTCCATCGCGTACTCGGTGCGGAACGTCTGCGGATCCCGGGCGATCAACGCGTCCGGGCCCGGCACCAGACCACTGATCCAGTACGGGATGCCGCACGCCGAGTAGGAGGTGAAATGGCCCCGCTCGAAGACCACGATCTCCAGGTCGCCGCGGTCGCGGCGGCGTCGGGCCTGGGACGCCGCCGACATTCCGGCGGCGTCCCCGCCGATGACAATCAGGCGTTGCGCCACAGGCTCATCCTGTCACGACGGTGTTCAGCCACGGGTCTGCCGTGCGACGTCCTGCACCACGTCGGTGAGTCGTCCGGTGCGCTCGTACACCGCGCGTTGCCGTGCGGCCCCGGTGCCGTGCCGGCGCAGCCCACCCAGCAGATCGGTCACCTCGGCCCAGTCGCCATGCTGCTCCAGCGCCGGTCGCATCCGCTCGACGAACCGGTCCAACAGCTCCCAGGCCGGGCGCAGCTCACCGGTGGTGACGTCGACGGCCTCGCCTTCCAGGCCGTCGTGGGCCGCTCGCCAGTGGGCACCGACCAGCAGGTGGTGGTCGGTCTGCAACGCCGGGCGGCCGGCCTCGACATCCGCCATGGCGGTGGCCACCAGGGCCCGGACCAGCGCGGCGACCAGCACCGCGTCGTCCACCGACGGGCAGACGTCGCCGATCCGCAGCTCCACCGTCGGGTACTTCGCCGACAGCCGGGCATACCAGTAGAGCATCCCCTCGTCGAGCATCACCCCACTGGAGATCAACTGGCGGATCAGCCGCTGGTAGTGCTCGTGCGACTCCAGAAACGGCGTCGGCGCGACCGACGGCCAGCGCTCCCACTCCACGGATCGCCAGCTGGCGTAGCCGGTGTCCTCGCCGCGGGCGAACGGGGAGTTGGTGGTGATCGCGTGCAGCATCGGCAGCCACGGTCGTACGTGGTTGAGCACCTGCACGCCGGTGTCCGGGTCGGGCACGCCCACGTGCACGTGCATGCCGTTGTTGCCGGGGCCGGGGACGAGCAGTCGGAACCGCTCGATCATCCGGTCGAAGCGGGGCTTGTCCACCACCGGCGGCACCGGGCCGTCCACCGGGCCGGTGCCGATGGCGAGCACTGTCACGCCGGCCCGCTCGGCGGCTTCGGCGAGCGCCCGACGCAGTACGCCGAGGGAGTGCCGGATCGACGAGAGCTCCAGGCCGGGCGGGCTGCCGATCTCGATCTGACTGGTCTGGAACTCCCGTTCCACCTGCCCGCGCAGCTCGGCCGGCACCTGTTCCATGACCAGATCGACGGCCGGGACCGCAGCTCCGGTGTGCGGGTCGACGAGCAGGAACTCCTCCTCGACACCCACGGTGAGCAATCCGGTCGCCGCAGCCTCTTCGCTGAGCGCCTCCGCCACCTGACCGGTCATCGACACCACCGCCCGTTTCTGCCGAAGCGCGGCCCATCCGCGTCGGTCCGTCGTCTGGTTACCCAACGTGGCGATGCCCGGAAACGTGGCGGTGGCGCGTCGTCCTCGGCGTGCCGGCACCCGGGGGTCGCGATTTGCCCGGACGGCGTGACACCGGGTCCTATGCTGAGCCCGTGCCGGTGCCGCTGGGTTTCGTCGGGTTCGCGTGGCTGTACGCGTTCGCCCAGCTCACCCTGCTCGCGGGCCGGCCGGCCGACCTGCTCGCAGGCGCCGCGCTGACCGCCCTGGTGCTGCTCGCCGTGGTGCTGGCGGCTCGGGTGCACGACCGCGCGGGTACGCCTGGCGCCGGCCCCCGGTGGGCCGGGTTGCGGGCCCGTTCCCGTGGTCGACGGGTGCCCCGGCAGATCGACCCGGACGCCGCCGGCCGACCTCGTCCCCGCGCTCCCGGGCACCCCTCGGCCGCGTAGCGCCACGCCGCCGCGCGGCCGATCCCGCGTCACCGGTCCCCCCTGTCGAGCGGACACCGCCCGGGGGAGGGCCCCACCGGAATCGGACCGAGGGGTTTTCCATGCTTGCCTTCGCACCACTGCACGACGTCGTCGGCGCTGCCGGCACGGCACTGTCCTGGCTCACCGACCTGCTCGAACCACTGGCCGGCGGGATGGCGACCGCCGCCGCCATCGTGCTCTTCACCGTCGCCGTCCGACTGCTGATCTCGCCGCTCACCGTCGCGCAGGTCCGCGGCGAGCGGCGCCGCGCGGCGCTCGCCCCACAGGTGCGTGATCTACAACAGCGGTACGCGGACGACCCGGCGGCCCTTCAGCGCGAGGTGTTCGCGTTGTACCGGGAGGCTGGGGCGAACCCGATCGCCGGCTGCCTGCCGTTGCTGCTCCAGGCTCCCTTCCTGCTGGTCCTGTACCGGCTGTTCACCACGAGCGAGGGTGGCACCGGGCTGCTCGACGAGCGGCTCGCCGGGGTGCCGCTGGGTCACCATCTCAGCGACGGGTTGGGCGGGGCGGCCGGCCCGCTCTTCGCCGTCCTGCTGGCGGTGCTGCTGGCGGTCGCGTGGTGGTCGTCGCGGCGGGCCCGTCGGGCGTCGGCGGCGGTCGGGACGGTGGCCGGTACGCCCACCGAGGGGCCGGGGGCGGCCGTGCTCGGGCGGCTGCTGCCCCTGCTGCCGTTCACGACGGTGCTGGTGGCGCTGGTGCTGCCGCTCGCCGCGGTGATCTACCTGGTCACCACGAGTGTGTGGTCGGCGGCCGAGCAGGCGGTGCTGCGCCGACCCCAGGCGGTCCCACCGTCGCAGGCCCTGGACAGAAACAGTTAACTGTCTTAATAATTAGCGGTGACGTTGACGTCCATGGATGCCCGTTCCCGGGCGCGGAGGGTCGCATGAAGCCTGCCAGATCCCTAATCCTGTCCCTGGTCACCGCGCTCGCCGCGACGCTCGGCGCAGCCGGGGTGGCGCTGCCGGCGTTCGCCGCCGGACCGACCGCCAGCTTCGTCAAGACCGCCGACTGGGGCTCCGGCTGGGAGGGGAAGTACACCATCACCAACGGCGGCAGCTCGACCATCAACGGCTGGAGCCTCGCCTTCGACCTGCCGTCCGGCACCACCCTCGGCAGCTACTGGGACGCGTTGCTCACCTCCGCTGGCCAGCGGCACACCTTCACCAACCGGTCCTGGAACGGCACCATCGCCCCGGGCGCCTCGGTCTCCTTCGGCTTCCTAGCCAGCGGCTCCGGCTCGCCGAGCGGATGCCAGCTCAACGGCGCGGCCTGCGGTGGCGGCACCCCGCCCACCACCACGCCGCCCCCCCCCCCCCCCCCCCCCCCCCCCCCCCCCCCCCCGCCCCCCCCCCCCCCCCACCCCCCCCCCCCGGTCCAGGCCAAGCCCCAGC